>NZ_JAKUGE010000002.1:0-270932 GCF_022663795.1 Bacillus cereus group sp. BfR-BA-01349 | reverse complement strand
AAACTTCACGGCCTTTCCCCGATAGAATATCGGGAAAAGGCCGTGGCATAATACTCTTTTTATTACTGTCTACTTGACAGGGAGATGACCAGGGCTCGCCTTTTTTTATTCAGAAATATTGAAAATTCTATTTTTCAGTATTTAAAATGAATTTACCTACGATAGCTGCGAAGATACCACCAAGAATTGGTGCTACGATGAATACCCATAGTTGAGAAAGTGCTTCTCCACCAACAAATAAAGCTGGTGCGATACTACGAGCTGGGTTAACAGATGTTCCAGTTAACGGAATTCCTAATAAGTGAATTAAAACTAATGTGAAACCAATTACTAGTCCAGCTAAAGAAGAACTTCCTTTTTTACCTGTTACAGCAACGATAACTAAAATAAATACGAAAGTTAAAATGAACTCAACTAAAAATGCTCCAGATAAACCAAGAGTTCCGAAACCATTTTGTCCTAAATTATCTAAAGGTGTTTTAGCAGATTTTAAAATTGTTACTAACGTTGCAGTTCCTAATAAACCACCTAAAATTTGAGCTAATACATAATAACAAAGTTCCATAGCGTTCATTCGTTTGTTGATGAACATAGCTACTGATACTGCTGGGTTAATGTGACATCCAGAAATTGTTCCGATGCTATATGCCATAGCTACAATAGATAGACCGAAAGCCATAGCGATTCCTAATGTTCCAATTCCTTCAATTCCGCCGCCAGTGACAGCTACTCCAGTTCCGAATAATACAAGTACAAATGTACCAATAAATTCAGCGATTGCTTTTTTTAACATAATTTACCTCCTATTAATGCGCATGAAACGTATTATAACATAAGTTTTAGTATAAGCAGCCAATGAAATACTATTCTGATAAGGCGAAATAGGGGGACAATAAAAAAGAGTATGGTTCATCTCTATAGAACCATACCCTTTTTTTATGCCGATTTTTTCTGTTTAACGACTGGAACAGAACGGTTTAAAATACTATTTGCAACCATTCCTAACATGATAATAATCATTCCGATGAGAGAAAGTCCTCCAGGGAGTGAACCATTTAAGAAAATGATTTCTCCAAGTACGGTAAAGACCATCGTTCCAGCTTGTGTTGCTTCAACAGCTCCAAGTAGAGCGAGGTTATCTTTTGCTAAGTCAGTAGCAAAGAAAAATGTCATCGTTGCAATAACGCCGGAACATAATGCTAACAAAAATCCTTGAAGTATTTGGTTGGATGTTGGAATGCCAGTAGTAGAAAATCCGTATATACCAAGCAAGATTGTTATAGGAAGACTTCCAATTGCCATTCCTAATACACGTTGGAACGTATCAAGGCGTCCACCAACAAGCTCCATCATTTTTCGGTTACCGAACGGATATAAGAAAGCGGCTAATACGACAGGTAAAAAACCTGAAATGAACTGAGTCATTGTAATATGGCCTGCGGCAGTTGCTTGCATACAAATTACACCAAGTAAAATAAATAATGCAACATATAAGCTACGAAGTGGAATTTTTCCACGTACAAGTTTCGTACCTGATTTTGTTTCTATTTTCACGAAAAATAGTGGTGATAGTAGTAAACCAGCTAAAATCGTAACTTGCCAAGTTCCAGCAACGAGCCAAGCTGGAGAAAAGACAGCTGCGAAACTTAATAAAGAATAAAAACCAATACCGGCAACAGAACCCCATCCGATCCATGCCAATGGATGTTTTTTTAAATCTTCCCATAATCCCCTAAAGTTTTTGCGAAATAAAACGATAAGGAATAAAATAGGAAGAGCAAATAAAAAACGGAAGGAAGCTGTCCAAGCCCAGCTCGTTGCAGATACATTCATTGCTCTATTAATAATAAAGGTTGCAGAAAAAAAGGCCGATGATAAAAGACCTAATAAAATTGCGCGCATGAAGTATAACACTCCTTTCGAAAATAAATAATTATGTATAGTATGATATACTTTTAATTATTAAAAGTAAACTATTTTATACTTTAAGGTGGTTTTATATATGAAAGAAAATGAAGATATGCAAACGAAAGAAGTCATTCAACAAGTTGGACAGTTATTGAGACAAATTCGAAATGAACAGAAATTAAGTTTAGAAGAATTAGCTCATAAAACAGGAGTTAGTAAATTAACATTAGGAAAGATCGAAAGAGGGGAAACAAATCCGACACTAGCTGTCATTTGGAAAATAACGAAAGGGTTATCAATTCCTTTATCCAGATTAATGGTTGTTGGAGAACCTGTAGCTGTTGCGCGCTGTGGAGAAGGATTTGCAGTAGATGAAGGACAAGCGTGGCATTTAGAAACGATGTTCCGTTATACGAAAGAAACAGGGATGGAAATGCACCGCGCTTGTTTACGATCAAATAGTATATATGAGCCAGAAGCTCATCATGAAGGTGCGATTGAGCTTGTAACGGTAATGAAAGGGAAAGTGTCTATTCAAGTGGAGAATGATGTATACGAATTAAATGAGTTTGATTCCATTCAATTTGAAGCGAATAAGAAGCATATTTATAAAAATGAAGAAGAAGAAGTAGCGGTATTACATTTAACGATGAAATATTCTTCATGAAAAAATCACCTATAGGATTCTATAGGTGATTTCTCTTCTTAAGTATGTGAAATAATGCCGTTAGTACGAACGTGGCATAAGTAATAAACAAATGAAATAAACTAAAAATCCTGTCCCAAAACATAAAACAGCAATAACCCAAATGATACGAATAAGAGTAGAGCTAATATCAAAATATTCTCCTAAACCACCACATATACCAAATAGCATTTTATCAGTTTCGGATTTACATAACTTTTTTGACATATTCCAATCAACTCCTTTTTATATCAAACTGCATACTTTTATTCTATATGGAAATTTATGAGAAGACTATGGGGTTGTATTACATTTTTTTGTGAGAAGTGATCGTATTAATTGTCTTAATTTTCAGTGGATATTAAACTTGTAGTTATGAGGTGATTTTTAATAAAGGGTGGGGAAATAGAGATGACAGTATATTGGTTGACTAACGTAATGCTTGAATCAGGATATACATATGAAGAAGAGAGAATTTCACAAACAGAAACAGAATTATGCAGTTTACTTATTGAAGATGGTCGAATTAAAAAAATTATAAAAGGGATTGTTCAAGAGGAAGATATAGTAACTTTTGATGCTAAGAACTTATTAATGTTGCCAGCTTTCAAAGAGATGCACATTCACATTGATAAAACATATTATAGTGGCCCATGGAAAGCTTGTATGCCAGCAGAAAGTATTTTTACACGTTTTAATGAAGAAGAAAAAATTTTACCAAAGCAATTAGCGACTGCCCAAAATAGAGCGGAAAATATGCTAGAGTTACTACTGCAAAATGGTGCAACGAATATTAGAACGCATTGTAATGTCGATCCGATTATTGGGCTTGGTAATCTGGAGGCGACGTTAGCGGCATTAGAAACATATAAAAATCGAGTGTCTAGTAGAATTGTTGCGTTTCCGCAACATGGATTATTGCGCAGTGATTCTGTGCAACTCGTGAAAGATGCGATGCGTATGGGTGCTCATCTAGTCGGAGGAGTAGATCCAGCTACAGTAGATAATGACATTGAAAAGTCATTACATACAATTATGGATATCGCAGTAGAATTTAATGCGGATGTTGATATTCATTTGCACGATGCGAATAATCTTGGAACGTTTACGATGAAGAGATTGGCAAGTTTAACAGAAGAAGCAGGATGGCAAGGCCGTGTAACGATTAGTCATGCACTTGGACTTGGTGGTGTTACTGATAAAGAGGCTGAAGAAGTGGCAGAAAGACTCGCAAATGTAAATATTGATATTACTTCAACAGTGCCAATTGGTAAACAAGTAATCCCAATTCCGTTATTAGATAAAAAAGGTGTTAAGGTTGCATTAGGCAATGATAGCATTACAGATCATTGGTCACCGTTTGGAACAGGTGATATGCTTCAAAAGGCGAATCGATTAGCAGAGCGTTTTGGGTGGAGTGACGAAAGGTCTTTAGGAAAAGCACTCCGCTTTATTACAGGAGGAAAAGAAACGTTAAATAATGAAGGGAAGCGAGTATGGCCGAATGTAGGGGATGAAGCGAGCTTTGTTTTGACGAATGCGACATGCGCTGCTGAAGCAGTAGCGCGTCAAACAGAAAAACGTTTAGTCGTGTATAAAGGAAATATTGTTGTTGGAAGTTTAAATGAGGTGGAATTAAATAATCTTGTGTAGAAGAATCGTTTAAATATTTTGAGGAGGGTTCTAATGGTGAGTATAGAACTCTTCTTTTTTATTCTTACAATATATTTTTATAGGAAAGCTAGAAGGGATGAAAAAATTGGACAATCAACATAACCAAAATCATATTATGGGAACTTTGCAATGGTTTATATTTTTATTAGCAAATTCAATCGCACTACCAATTGTCGTTGGCGGATTATTTCATCTTACGACGGAAGAAATATTTTATTTAATGCAGCGTACGTTTTTTGTAGTTGGTATATCTTCTTTTTTACAAGGGTGGCTTGGGCATAGACTGCCAATTGCGGATGGGCCGGCTGGATCTTGGGTTGGTGTATTTACCGTACTTGCTTATGCAACGGCCGGACAGGATCAATTACATAGTACACTGCAAATTTTAGAATTAGGAATAATAATCTCCGGTGTTATTTTAATAGGATTAGGAGTAACTGGTTTTATAGGACGTATTTTATTTTTATTTACGCCGCTTGTGACAGGGACGTTTTTACTTTTATTATGTTTACAATTAAGTGGTGTATTTTTAAAAGGAATGTTAGGAATTACAGCTACTATTTCTCAAATCGACGGATTTACAGCAATGATCGCGTTTAGTATATTTCTGTTCGTTATTATACTATCTAATTTTGGAAAAGGCTTTGTCAAAAGTTATGCAGTTTTAATAGGATTAATTAGTGGGTGGATTATTTTTCTCATTGCAGGAAAAGTGACAATCCCATCTCAAGTAACTCATTTTGTGCAACTTCCACATATATTTGCTTGGGGACTTCCAAAATGGAATACTGGTATGGCTGTATCCAGTTTCGTTATGGTATGTATTTTAGTTTCGAATACGGTGGCAGCTATTATAGCAATTAATCAAGCAACTATTCATAAAGCGACTATTGAACAAAAACAGTTGAAAGATGGAACATGGGTTGGGGGGATTTCACATCTCATCTCTTCTGTATTTTCAACTGTAGGTGTCGTTCCGTTACCAGCAACGGCAGGATTTATACGTTTAACAAAACAAAAGTATATACGATCGTTCTTAATGGCATGTGCATTACTAGTCGTAATGTCTCTTTTTCCAAGTATTATTCGTTACTTAGCATCTTTACCATCAGCTGTTGCATCGGCTGTTTTAATGGCTTCGTTCGTACAGTTAATTGGAATTGGATTTAATAATATAAAACAAGTGCCGATGAGTGAAAGGAATGTAACGATCTTAGGCGTTGCAGTATTATTTGGCAGCGGCGTAATGTTTTTACCGTCTGGAGCACTCCAATCCTTGCCGTCTATTATGCAATATATATTCGGTAATGGTTTATTTGTAGGTACGGTTGTAAGTATATTGCTAGAACAAATATGGCGCGTTGGAAAGTAAGTGGATAAAAAGAGTGTACGCACTGTATAAAAGTCTAAAATAACATAGGAAATAAAGCCCATTTTTATTCACCACCTGCACATTTCGTTCATACAATATCTTGACTAAATAAACACCCAACTTACACATACACAGCTCTGGCTTAAGCAAGGAGGGTTATACCAGTTGAAGGAAAAAGCGTATCAATCTAAACCTTTACTCACAAAGAGAGAGAGAGAAGTATTTGAATTGCTGGTTCAAGATAAAACAACGAAGGAAATTGCAGGTGAACTTTTTATAAGTGAAAAGACAGTTCGCAACCATATCTCAAACGCAATGCAAAAGCTAGGGGTTAAAGGACGTTCACAAGCAGTTGTGGAGCTTCTTCGTATGGGAGAGCTCGAATTATAAGAAAGCAGCCGACTTTTATATAAAAGTCGGCTATTTTTTGTTTGCTTCACTTGCTATATGAATGATAAGAACACTCCATACATAAATAGGTAATAAGGAGGGGATATGTTGAAAAGGATACTGTTAGTTTCAACAAGTGCTCATGATATGAATGGACACCCGACTGGTTTGTGGCTGGAAGAGCTCGCAGCTCCTTATCATGTATTTAAAAAGGCTAAGTTTGATGTTGATATTGTGTCAATAAAAGGTGGGAGAGTACCTATAGATAGAGTGTCTATTCCGAATGGTATACCTCGCGAATCCAAGCATGTAGCTTCTTTATTGCAAAATACGAGGCCGATTTCAAATGTTCATTTTTCGGATTATGATGCGGTTTTATTTTGTGGTGGGCACGGGGCGATTGTAGATTTTCCAGGTAATCCATATGTAGCAAATTTGATTGAGAATATGTATAACAATAACCGGATTGTAGCGGCTGTTTGTCACGGAGTAAGCTCTTTAGTCGGTGTGAAAAATAAGGATGGCTCGTTTTTTGTTGCGGGTAAGCGTATAACAGGTTATACAAACGATGAAGAAAGAGCTGTACATTTAGAAAAGCGCGTTCCGTTTTTGTTAGAAAGTAAGTTGAAAGAAGAAGGAGCTTTGTTTTATGTAGCCCCCAATTTTACGCCGCATGTAGTAGTAGATGGTCATTTAATTACAGGACAAAATCCACAGTCTAGCGTGGAAATAGGTAAGGCTATAAAAAGGGCTGTAAATAAATTATCGTCATTTTAATTTCTGCTCATTTCTTCTTATTAATGGGAATGTCTTCTTTTCAAAAAAAGATGGAGCAATGAATATGCACTTTATATAGAAGAAACCGACTTTCTTATAGAAGGTCGGTTATTTTTCTATCTTGCAAATTACGAAAAAAAGGAGCAAAATAAAAAAGGTCCTAGTCTATACATGGGCAAATGAAAATTTTCATACAGAAGCATTTGAAGTGAGCGAACTTAAAGTGTGTAAAATATAATGATAAACATAAAAGATGATGAATGAGAAAACGGGTGATGAAGTTGAATAGAGCAATCGGTGTTATCGATTCAGGAGTTGGCGGTTTAACAGTAGCGAAGGAATTAATTCGTCAATTGCCGAAAGAGCGTATCATATATTTAGGAGATACAGCACGTTGTCCTTATGGTCCACGTTCTCGAGAAGAAGTACGTCAATTTACGTGGGAAATGACGGAGCATTTACTAGATTTAAATATTAAAATGTTAGTTATTGCGTGTAATACAGCAACTGCAGTTGTATTAGAAGAGATGCAAAAACAATTACCAATTCCAGTAGTAGGAGTTATTCACCCAGGATCACGTACAGCTTTAAAAGTGACAAACACGTATCACGTTGGGATTATTGGAACGATTGGAACGGTGAAAAGTGGTGCATACGAAGAGGCGTTAAAGTCTATTAATAACCGTGTTATGGTAGAAAGTTTAGCTTGTCCACCTTTCGTTGAACTTGTAGAGAGTGGGAATTTCGAAAGTGAAATGGCGTATGAAGTTGTAAGAGAAACGCTGCAACCACTGAAAAGTACCGATATTGATACACTTATATTAGGTTGTACACATTATCCGATTTTAGGACCTGTTATTAAAAAAGTAATGGGAGATAAAGTGCAACTAATTAGTTCTGGTGATGAAACAGCACGTGAAGTAAGTACAATCTTATATCATAGTAAAATGTTGAATGAAGGAGAAGAACAAAGCGATCATCTCTTCTTAACAACAGGAAAAATAGGCTTGTTTAAAGAAATTGCATCAAAATGGTTTGGTCAACCGATTGAAAATGTGAAGCATATTCATTTAGAAAAAGAATAATAGTAGAATTTATATAAGTGAGCTCCTGAGAAATCAGGAGCTTTTGTTTTATCTTGCTATTTGCTGGGTAGTAAGACCCCTGCTGATTAAAGTTTCAATTTATAAGAGGCACAGATTGTTCTAAAACGTGAAACAGCTCGTATACATAATAGTACAAACTTAGATTTTAGGGGGGGAATGGCATGCCTAAATCCACTTTTAAATGGGTTGTTGGTGCTACTGTGAGCGCTGTTTTACTAACAGGGTGTGGCTTTATAAATCAAGAGAAAGCAACTGAACAAATTGATCCGCCAAAACAAGTTACGTATACAGAGGGTGGGAAGAAAGAAGTAGCTAAAAAAGATAAGCAAGGGCAAATGGTAAATAGAGAACTATACCTTGTTGATAAAAATGGTTATGTTGTACCACAAACGTTAGCTATACCTACTCCGAAAGCAAATGAGACTGTGAAGCAAACGTTAGAATACCTTGTGAAAGATGGACCGGTAACGAATTTATTACCAAATGGGTTTCGTGCAGTCATTCCGGCGAATACAACGATGACCTTAGATTTGAAAAAGGACGGAACGGCAGTTATTGATTTCTCTAAAGAAATGAAAAACTATGCGAAAGAAGAAGAGCGTCAAATCGTTGAATCTATAGCTTGGACGTTGACGCAATTTACAGAGATAAAACAAGTGCAGTTCCAAATAAATGGTGAGAAATTGGCAAAGATGCCGGTTGGTGGTACACCGCTTGGTGAAGGAGTGAGCCGTGCAAATGGTATTAACTTCGATGATGAACAAGTAGCAGATGTAACAAATACAAAACCAGTCACACTGTATTTTATGGCGCAAAATAATAATAAACAGCAATACTACGTACCAGTCACACGCCGCGTTGCGGAAGGTAAAGAAAATGACTATGCAGCAATTATAGATGAGCTTGTAAAAGGTCCGATCCATCAATCGCTCCTGAATGATTTTAATCCAGGCGTTAAGCTTATTACGAATCCGAAATTACAAGACGGAAATCTTACATTAAACTTTAATGAAAATATATTTGTAAACCCAGATAAAAATATGATTTCAAATTACGTATTGAAGTCGTTAGTTTTATCTTTAACAGAAAAGAAAGGTGTGAAAAATATTTCTATTGAAGTAAATGGAAAAGCAAATCTTATAGATGAAAAGGGCGGAAAGTTAATAAAACCTGTAGATCGTCCAGAAAACGTGAATACAGGTAGTTTTTAATCTTGAATAATTTGATATACTTAAGTAAGAAAGGAGAATTGCTTTTTGGGTTCTCCTTCTTTTATTGTATACATATCATACATTTAAATTTGGCTATACTAACGAGTAGTAATTAAGAGGAGGTTATTTTTATGCGAGTAGATGGTAGAGAGAAAACAGAATTACGCCATATACATATTCATACGAATTATTTAAAACATCCAGAGGGATCTGTATTAATTGAAGTTGGGGATACAAAGGTGATTTGCTCAGCAACAATTGAAGAGCGTGTACCACCGTTTATGCGTGGAGAAGGAAAAGGATGGGTAACAGCTGAATACGCGATGATTCCGCGTGCAACAGAACAACGTACGATTAGGGAGTCAAGCAAAGGGAAAGTAACAGGACGTACAATGGAAATTCAACGTCTAATTGGACGAGCATTACGTGCGGTAGTTGATTTAGAAGCGCTTGGCGAGAGAACAGTTTGGATTGACTGTGATGTCATCCAAGCAGATGGTGGAACGAGAACAGCTTCTATTACAGGTGCATATGTAGCGATGGTATTAGCTTTCGAGAAATTATTACAAGCAGAAAAAGTATCTAAAATTCCAGTAAAAGATTATTTAGCAGCAACGTCAGTAGGAATTGTTGAAGAGCAAGGTGTTGTTTTAGATTTAAACTATGCAGAAGATTCTAAAGCAGACGTTGATATGAACGTGATTATGACTGGAAAAGGCCAGTTTGTTGAGGTGCAAGGAACTGGAGAAGAAGCGACGTTTAGTAGAGCGCAGTTAAATGAACTACTTGATGCTGCGGAACAAGGCATTTTCCAACTGATTGATATGCAAAAAGAAGCTTTAGGTGACATCGTATCTCATATAGAGTAGAGGTGGAAAGTATGAAACAAGTTGTTGTAGCGACAAAAAATATGGGTAAAGTACGTGAGTTTGCTGAGTTATTTGAGAGATTTGATTTAGAAGTGAAATCATTACACGATTTTCCTCATATTGAAGAAGTCGAAGAAACTGGTGAAACATTTGAGGAAAATGCGATTTTAAAAGCGGATAGTCTGAGCAAACAGTTGAATGCAATTGTAATCGCAGATGATTCAGGTCTTATTGTAGATGCTTTAAATGGAAAGCCAGGCGTGTATTCAGCTCGTTTTGCTGGAGAGCCGAAAGATGATCAAGCGAATATTGATAAAGTGTTACAAGAATTAAATGAAATACCGTTTGATAAGCGTAAAGCTCGCTTCTACTGTGCATTAGCAGTAGCTTTCCCTGAAGGTGATAAAAAGCCTGTTATTGTAAACGGGACGTGTGAAGGATATATTTTAGAACAGCGCCGCGGAGAAAACGGCTTTGGATATGATCCGATTTTTTATGTGGAAGAATATAAAAAAGCGATGGCGGAACTAAGCTCAGATGAGAAAAATGCCATTAGCCACCGCGGACGTGCTCTTCGTAAATTAGAAGAAAAAATCCCGGAATGGTTTTTAGGAGAATAAGGGAGAGAGATTGATGAAAGCTTTAATCGTAAGCGATAGTCATAGCTCTGTGAAGGAATTACAGCAGTTAAAAGAGAAATATGAAGGGAAAGTAGATATCATGATTCATTGCGGTGATTCGGAGCTAACGCCTGCTCATGAAGAGTTGTAAGGTTTCCATGTTGTAAAAGGGAATTGTGATTATGCTAACTTTCAAGACGAAATCGTAACTGATGTAGATGGCATTCGTTTCTTAGTTGTGCACGGACATCGTCATAACGTGAAAATGACATTGCAAACATTAGCGTACCATGCAGAAGAGGTAGGGGCGCAAGTTGCGTGCTTCGGACACTCTCACGTATTAGGTGCAGAATTAATCAACGGCGTTTTATTTATTAACCCAGGCAGTGTTTTATTACCACGTCAGCGTGTAGAAAAGACATTTGCTTTATTAAAAATGGATGAAAATCAAATGGAAGTTCGTTTTGAAACGTTAGACGGACAGCTAGTTGAACAAGCAGTTTTTAAAAGAGGATAAGAAAAATTATCCTCTTTTAAAAAAGGTGTTGACTTTATGTATGGTTATACATATAATAAATATTGTCGATAGGGCAACGGCGCTAACGAAGAAAAATAAAATAACATATGCGGGTGTAGTTTAGTGGTAAAACAGGAGCCTTCCAAGCTCTGGTCGAGAGTTCGATTCTCTTCACCCGCTCCATGTCCCAGTAGCTCAGCCGGATAGAGCATACGCCTTCTAAGCGTACGGTCGGGAGTTCGAATCTCTCCTGGGACGCTAAAAAAACCTTTTGCGGTGACGTCAAAGTCCGCAATATATAAGCTCTCTAATTCGTAAGTTGAATCGTACAATGTGCGGTCGCTAACGAGTTAGGGGGCTTATTTTTTTATGTGACAAATTGTATTATAAAAAAATACACCCCCAATTGTTAGTTATGTCTAACAATTTTATTTTCAATTATGTAACTAATTGCATTCATTCTCCCTGTTAGTAATTTCTAATATTTGGAACAGTGAAATAACCATACATGGTATAATTTTCTTATAAAATGCTTTATAAAGAAGGAGGATCAATGCATGAGTTTAAATATGTATTTGGGAGAAGTACAAAGCCAAACTCATAGCATGAACGCTGTATGTTCCTCTACCATTCAAGGTATGGAACAAGCCATTCAGTCGATTGATGCTTTTACAAGCGATACTGTTCTACAAGGGCAAACTTACGATAGTGCAAAAGCATTCTTCGCAGAAACTTTTCGTCCTTTAGCATAAGGAATCATTTATTTATGTGAAGAATTAATCCGTCAGAATGATGCCTTTCCAAATCAATTTCAATCACAAGTTGCTTCCACAGATGTAGTTGAACAAGAACTGTTAGAACAAATTCGAGAGATTGACCGAATGATAGCAAGTACAGAAGCACTCAATCAAGCTATGCCAATCTCGGGCATGGACGCTATGGTAAATCTTTTTATTGAGATGCGGCGTAAAATTCAGGAAAAATTAGAACATCTATATGAATTTAATCGAACGTCTAGTAATAATTACGCAACAGTACTTCAACTAGCCGCTAGTATTGCAACAGGTCTTTCAGAAGTACAAAGTGGAAAAGGATTTAGTCCTGCAAGTGGTACATTTAGTACGAAAGAATTAAATATGGAGTGGGTGACTTCTATTGAAGCGATTGCAGAAGATAGGAATCGTCAGGCTGATAATTCAATTGAAGAAGGTGCAATGTGTGGCAAACCAAAATCTGATTTAGAGAAAGCTTGGGATGGTCTTTATGATGGTGCAGGAAAAGGTGTTGGAGATGCTTGGGAAGGATTTAAAACGTTAGGTGACGATGAAACATGGTCAGACATGTGGGATGCAGTTGTCAATTATGACGAAACTCTCCCTGCCATGTGGAATGCCTTTTCAGATTCTTTTATGGATGATGTTTGGCATGGTGATGTTGAAAGTGGCTTTCGTTGGGGTTCTTACCTTGTAACATCGGTCGGATTAGGATTCCTTGGAGGTAAAGGGTTGGATAAAGTTTCTACACTTGCTAGAGGAGCTAGATTCTCTAAAATAACTCAGATTACGCCACCACGTTTACAACCTGCTTTTGCAGGTGTTGGTCTAACTGGTGAAGCTATACTTAGTACATTACCACCATCGGGACGCTGTAAGTGGTTATCTTATGTTTGCTAGACCTTCATGGAGGCAGTCTGAACTTGACGTAGGGAAAGAGAACCCCAACTATCGAGAACAAGTTATTTTTAAAGATGGCGAAGAGTTAGAGAAAAAAACAAAAGGTTCTTCTATTCCTGATTTATATAGTGAAGGGGTTAAACATGCAATCGAAGTGAAAAATTATGATGTGTCTACATCAGCTAAGAGAACGAGATTAGCGTATGTTATCGGGAAACAAGTGGAGGCGAGATTAAAAAACTTACCTGAAGGAACTACTCAATCAATGGTTGTTGACATTCGGGGACAAGAGATTGGTGCTAGAGAGATTTTAGAACTAAAGAAAAAGATTCTTGATAAAACAAATAATCAAGTAACAGTGAAAATTAAAAAACAATAATATAAAGGAGGGAATTGAAGATGACAGTAGGATTTGGCGTAGATGTTATTTTTTATGAAGTAGGTCATCCTGATTTGTTACACAGCTTTTTTTCAACAATGTCTTACCATACAGAACCTGAAGGGTGGGGGACAAAATATCCTTTACTTATGAAAGATTTGTACTTTGAAAAATTAAGTTGGGAAGATGTAAAAGAAGCGAGAGAAAATTTAAAAGAGATTCAAAGTGTATTACAAAAAAAGAAACCCGATGAAGTGGTATGGGATATTGAAGATTTAGAAAAGAGACCTCCTTGGGATGGGCAACAGCTTCCACCACAAGTGACAGATTTAACTACATATTATGCCACATCTAGAGGAGTTACCTATTTCGACCTGCTATTTCACGCATTTGATGATGCACAAGAAGTAGAAATAGATATTGTAATACGAAAAAGTTTAGCAGATAAAACACCTTAACTTTTACTGTTAGCATCTTAAACTGAAATAAGGTGATTGAATATGGCAACAGGATTTAAAGCAGATTTTCTATGGTATAGATTAGGTACATCGGATTTTGTACATTCATTTTTCTCAACTATTAGTTTTCATTTAGAAAAAGAAGGTTGGGGAACAAGATATCCACACTTAATGAAAGAACTATATAATGGAAGGTTAACACTCAAAAATATCCCAAAGGCGATTGAGGAAGCGAAAGAAGCTCGTGAAAAATTAAAACTATTCTCACCATCAGAAGTAGTGTGGGACATTGAAGATTTATCTAAGCAACCACCTTGGGGAGATAATATTTCAACAGATATAACAGACTTATCTAACTATTTCTACACAAGTGGCGGTAAAGACATGTTTGAAATGTTATTTAAGGCATGTAACGAAGCTCTAGAATTAGAAGTAGATTTAGAAATAGAGACATTATAACAGGAAAAAGCATGTGTTTTATAATTTTTTTGACTGCTTATGAAAAAGATTGCGTCGAGAAATTGTACTATAATTCAATTAGAAATTGATTATATGGGGTAGGGAATAGGTCAATTAATTGAAAAAGCATCATCTTGACGATAAGGTATATAATAAGGTAGAATTTTAACAAATGGTCAGTTGGCCGAAACAATGAACGATTCAACAAACGGATTATACTAGTGTTTATATATTTAGGTTAAAGACGGGTCGGGAGTTCGAATCTCTCCTGGGACGCTAAAAAAACCTTGTTATCTTTTGATAACAAGGTTTTTTGTTTGTCTACAAATTGATGTATGTGCAAGAGGTTAAAAAATATTATAACGGGATATATGATAATGAGTATATGCAACAGATTAAAGTGCATTAAAAAGAGCGCTTAAAAAAGCTCTTTGCTAGTCAGTTATATTATTTGTTTGTTCAGGCTCATCAAATGGTTTATGCACGTATTGAAAACCATATCCAGCTTCAACGAGAACCTCATCAACCTTTTCTAAAAATTCTTTGCCCCATTCAGTAAAAAGATATTTCCCCAATATCTTAATAACAAAACGATACCCTTTTACTTCAGGATACCTTTCGTAAACCTCGTCACTTTCTATAAAGCCCAAATACAAATTGATTTTTTCTTGCAGTAATTCAATATGTTTTTCCTCATCAGACCAGTCTAATTCATCAGCGATGACTAAATAGGCTATTTTTTCTTCTTTATTGTAGCCCATAAAATCAACTTTTTCTAATTCGTATAAAGACATAAGTACACCTCTTATCTATTGTTTTCTTCTAATTTCACCTTTAGTTGGAGGTATTTCCGTACCACCTACAAAAGGTGGTTGCCCTTTGCCTATAACTGTTGCGCCCTATTCCTCTTATTTAATTTAAAGAATCAATAGGTTTATGGTGGAACTCAAATCCATATCCAGATTCTCCTAACTGTTCACTTACAATATTATAAAACTTTTTACCGCTCTAGTACGATTGAGCAACCGTTATCGAAACTTATTCCTGTTAGTGTGTTACAATTAATAGAAGCGGAAAACGAGAATCTCCAATTGACTGGACCTGTGATTGGTTAGATGGTTTAAGAAGGTCGTATAAAAAGGGAGATGGCGCAAAGATGGCGAGATCAAATGAGAATGATTTAACGGAGAAATTGGCAGAAGGTCACCGGAAATATGGTGATGGCAATTTTACAGTACAGAACATCGGTGATGAAACTAACCCGAATTGGACTGTCGTAAAAAATGTGAGGAAAGGATCGGCAGGCATTCGCGAAGGAGAAGATATATTAAGACTGCGATCAAAATATATAAAGTAGTAAGGAAATGGGCGGAGCGGGAGTTCGAATCTCTCCTGGGACGCTAAGAAAACCTTGTTATCTTCTGATAACAAGGTTTTTTGTTTGTTTTAAATTAGTTGTTAATAAACTTGTCAAAGACAAAACCATAATCTTTCACATTATATTGTTTCTTCGTATCAACAAGCCAGTTAAAGGCGATCTCGTTCATCTCTTTAAATTGCTCTGCTAAGTTTACTTGTGCGTTTGAAATACGGCTGAAAGCATTAGATGCCATATCTAAACTTTTGTGTGCATATTGTAATGTAATATCGTTGTCGTATGAAATTTCTTCGATTTTAAGTAAAGCCTTATATAAATCTTTTAATTCTTCAATATGTTTTTTATGAACATCAATTGAGTAATGCTCATCGCCCATTTGAAACTTAATTTCTACATCTAAATCAATCGTTCCGGCAGTTTCAAGTGCTACGTTTTTAATTTGATATTTGCTATAACTAAAGCGGCGTAGTGTACGTTTTTTACTTGTCGCACTTGTACCATCTAGATGGAGTAATCCTTTGTTTGTGAAGCAATATTCATCTGATTTCGATTTAATTAGAAAGTAAATTTTCTCTCCATCTTCATGCATTACGTAATCATCAGCATCGACTTTATCGTAATCTTTCGGTGTAATGACAGAACCTACATCGCTTAATCCTAAAACATCGGCAGCTACTTTTTTGAACATATATAATCCCCCTTGCAAAAAAATTCTTAATTGCACAAAAATATATTAACATGATTTTAACAAAGGGTGTTCTTTTAATGAGAAAATATTGGGAGGTAAGTTAAGAAAAGGAACGAATATTATTATAAAATATGTAAAAAGGTGCTGAGAAGAAGTGTACCATCATACAAAAACAAAAGGAGATTTAGCTGTTTTAAAGGCACAAGTTGATTTGTATGAAAAAGGATACATGATTTTAATGCCACAAACAGAGCATTCGCCGTTTGATCTTGTAGTGTATAAAGACGGGAGATTTAAAAGGGTACAAGTGAAATATAGAGAATTGAATGCAAGAGGGATACTAGAAGTTAGATTCCGATCTAGTTATTCTACGACAAGCGGAGTCACTACAAAAGAAGTGAATAAAGAAGAGATAGATGTGTATTGTGTATACTGTCCTCAAACAGATTTTTGTTATTATTTCAATCCAAAAATTTTTAGTAAATCTATTAGTTTAAGAGTGGATTCTCCGAAAAATAACAAAGAGAAAAAGTTAATTTTGCAAGTGATTATAAATAAATTCCGTGAAAGCACCTCAAGCGATATGAGGTGTTTTTCAATCTCTTTTTGAAATCTTACAATTCTGTAAGGTAACTGTAAGGTAGTTCGATGGTAAGAAATTGCTAATCTTATATAATGAAGATAACAACGATAAAACGAGGAGGCAGAAATGATGAAAGGATTAGTTGTAACGGGCTTGACGGTTGCTTTTGGATTTGTAGCGTATGAGAAATTAACGTATGTAGTTGATGTTGTGAAACATTTGATTGCTTAGAGAAAACAGCCATGAGAGGGAAAGGGAATGAGTGAATGAATGGAATGGTTATTTGGAATTATAGGTACTTGTAGTGTAGTGTTATTGTTCTTTGTCCCAAGTGGTATACTTAGTTCGACAACAAGTTTGTTCTTCTTAAGTTTGTTTGCTTGTACGATGCTTATTATTATGTTTTTAATGAAGCGAAGTAAACCAATCTTCTATTTTAGCATGATTGTTATGGCAATTATTGTTCTCCAAATTATTACCCTTGTAATATACCCCACAATTATAAAAGCTTTCCATTAATGATGAATCCTCTGCGTTTGTTGCTGGGGATTTTTACTTGTACAATTTTAATTTTTAGTAGAGATTTATTTGTATTGGAATGTAAAAATTAAATATTTTCATATTTCAAACAAATAGTTTTGGGATGTTGTGTTCTCATTACGCATTTGATATATTTACTTTGAACATAATTAAAATCAAGAAAAAGAGGCGGACGTATGGATAAAAAAGAAAATACGGTCGTATTGTTTCCGCAGCTATCAGAGCGCTATATTGATGAAGGTTTTTTAGCGCTGAAAGAGCGGAAGTTCGAAGATGCATTGCGCTGCTTTGAAATATTACGTCAGTATAATGCGGAAACGGAACAAACGGAATTAGCTTCAGTTATTTGTTTACTCGAATTAAAACGTATGGAAGAAGCGAAAGACAAATGTGAACAGTTGCTTAAAACAGGAGTTGTCTTATTTGGTGATATTCTTGAAACGTACGTGACTATTTTAGTTCAAACAAATGATTATGAAGGTGTTATTGAAACTGTTGAAAAGGTTTTACAAACGAAAGATATAATGCCTGATCAAAAGGAAAAATTAGCGCAGCTTGCTTTATTTGCAGAAGGTATGCTAAATGAGGGAGACGCATCGCTAGTGGATTCAAATTTTGAGTTGGATGAGTTTACTAATGAAATTTTTGGAGAAAACTTTGGACAGAAGCTAAGAGCGATTCAGCGACTTTCGTTAAAAGACTTAGATCTTGCATTACCTGTTTTAAAGAAATTTTTAATAGACGAAGAGCAACACCCCTATTTGAAAACTTCTATTTTGTATAAAATGATAGAAAGTCAGGTAGAAGAGGAAATAGAGGTAGAAAAGTTTGGGAATACGATTAAGGTAATTCCAGCATTTACAGGTCATAATGAGGAGCAATCCAATAACATTATACATAAATTATCAAGTCGATTAGAGCAAAATTATCCCGATATATTTGAAGCGATGGTTACATATTGGAAAGAATTGCAAATTAGCATTTTCCCATTCGCTCTATTAATGGATAAAGAAGAGATTTGGTCAGCTGTTTTAGAGAGAATTGGAAGAAAGCGTTTCGGATTGGCTATTGATGAAGAAGAGCTTATGGCAGCATACAATATCGAATTGGAAGAGTTTCATATTGCCTATCAATGGTTATTACGTGTTGAAAGAGAAGGATATTTGCCCGTATAATTATGAAAAAGAATCGTTCAGTTCTTGAAACGAGCATATTCTATGTTATAATATAAGGGTTGCAAAAGGCAGAAAACTGCCTGTTTGTAAGAGAAGAGAAGTGTAATTCTCTTACTTAATATGTTTCATATTATTCTCGAACAAAATATACCGTAGTTGTCTTCTGGGCAATTAGTAGATTGGAACATTATATCTGAAAGCTTTTGCTAGAGGATTATTTGTGTATTTGTTATTTCAAAAAAGAGATAATGAAGATCTTAATCTATAGAGGTATGTGCATACATTATTATAGTTGGAGGGAAAGAATAAATGTCTACAAAATGGGAAAAATTAGAAGGTAACGTTGGCGTTTTAACAATCGAAGTTGATGCTAAAGAAGTAAACAACTCTATCGACGCTGCGTTCAAAAAAGTAGTAAAAACAATTAACGTACCAGGTTTCCGTAAAGGAAAAATGCCTCGTCCATTATTCGAACAACGCTTTGGTATTGAATCTTTATACCAAGATGCTTTAGATATCATTTTACCAAAAGCATACGGTGAAGCGATTGAAGAAGCTGGTATCTTCCCAGTTGATCATCCTGAAATCGACATCGAGAAGTTCGAAAAAAATGCTAACCTTATCTTCACTGCAAAAGTTACAGTGAAACCTGAAGTTAAATTAGGTGAGTACAAAGGTTTAGCAGTAGAAAAAGTTGAAACAACTGTAACTGATGAAGATGTAGAGAACGAATTAAAATCTTTACAAGAGCGTCAAGCTGAACTAGTTGTTAAAGAAGAAGGAACTGTTGAAAACGGTGATACAGCTGTAATCGACTTCGAAGGTTTCGTTGATGGCGAAGCATTTGAAGGCGGAAAAGGCGAAAACTACTCTCTAGCAATCGGTTCTGGTACATTCATCCCAGGTTTCGAAGAGCAAGTAATCGGTCTTAAATCTGGTGAGTCTAAAGACGTTGAAGTATCATTCCCAGAAGAGTACCATGCTGCTGAATTAGCTGGCAAACCAGCAACATTCAAAGTAACAATTCATGAAATCAAAACAAAAGAACTTCCTGAGTTAAACGACGAGTTCGCTAAAGAAGCAGACGAAGCGGTTGCAACTCTTGATGAATTAAAAGCAAAACTTCGCACAAACTTAGAAGAAGGCAAAAAGCACGAAGCTGAGCACAAAGTACGTGACGAAGTAGTAGAATTAGCTGCTGCTAACGCTGAAATCGAAATTCCAGAAGCTATGATCAACACTGAGTTAGATCGTATGGTTCGTGAATTCGAGCAACGTTTAAGCCAACAAGGTATGAACCTTGAGCTTTACTACCAATTCACAGGTACTGACGCTGACAAATTAAAAGAGCAAATGAAAGAAGATGCACAAAAACGTGTAAGAATCAATCTTGTTCTTGAAGCTATCATTGAAGCTGAAAACATCGAAGTTACTGAAGAAGAAGTAACTGCAGAAGTTGAAAAAATGGCTGAAATGTACGGTATGCCAGTAGACGCTATCAAGCAAGCTCTTGGAAGCGTAGACGCTTTAGCTGAAGATCTTAAAGTGCGTAAAGCTGTAGACTTCTTAGTAGAAAACGCTGCATAATAAAATAACAAGGCACGATTAAAATCGTGCCTTGTTTTATAAATATAGAAATATATTTATAAAACTTTTCGATGGAGAAGGAAAAGTTCCTTTACAAGTCGAATATACATATTTCAAAAGTTTTAAAAATTTTTTATTTGTACATAACTAGTCATATTATTTGTATTTCTCGCCACGTAGTGACATAATATGTATTTACATACGATACATTTATCGTGTACATACGAAGGCAAGAGGTTAGCACTTTGTAAGGGGTGTGAAAATATGTTTAAATTTAATGATGAAAAAGGGCAATTAAAATGTTCTTTCTGTGGTAAAACACAAACGCAAGTTCGAAAGTTAGTGGCAGGTCCAGGTGTTTACATTTGTGACGAGTGTATCGAACTTTGTACTGAAATTGTACAAGAGGAGCTTGCGAAGGACGAAGAAGTAGAATTCAAAGATGTATCGAAACCGGTAGAAATTCGTGAAATCTTAGATGAGTATGTCATCGGGCAAGATAGCGCGAAAAAAGCACTAGCGGTAGCGGTATATAACCATTACAAACGCATTAATTCTAACAGCAAAATTGATGATGTAGAATTAGCGAAGAGTAATATCGCACTTATCGGGCCAACAGGTAGTGGTAAAACATTACTTGCACAAACGTTAGCGCGTATTCTAAATGTTCCATTTGCAATCGCGGACGCAACATCTTTAACAGAAGCTGGATATGTTGGTGAAGATGTAGAAAATATCTTACTAAAATTAATTCAAGCAGCTGATTATGATGTAGAGAAAGCGGAAAAAGGAATCATTTATATTGATGAGATTGATAAAGTGGCACGTAAGTCCGAAAATCCATCAATTACACGTGATGTATCTGGTGAAGGTGTGCAACAGGCACTTCTGAAAATTTTAGAAGGTACTGTAGCAAGCGTTCCACCTCAAGGTGGTCGTAAGCATCCGCACCAAGAGTTTATTCAAATTGATACAACGAACATCTTATTCATTTGTGGTGGAGCGTTTGATGGCATTGAGCCGATTATTAAACGTCGCCTTGGTGAAAAAGTAATTGGATTTGGTTCTGAGAAGAAAAATGCTGATGTAAATGAGAAGCATGTTTTATCTCACGTATTACCAGAGGATCTTTTAAGATTTGGTTTAATTCCAGAGTTTATCGGTCGTCTTCCAGTTATTGCGAACCTAGAGCCACTTGATGAAGATGCTCTTGTTGATATTTTAACGAAACCGAAAAATGCACTTGTTAAGCAATTCCAAAAACTATTGGAGCTTGACGATGTTGAGTTAGAGTTTGAAGAAGGTGCACTAATCGAAATTGCGAAAAAAGCAATTGAACGTAAAACGGGTGCTCGTGGACTTCGTTCTATTATTGAAGGCTTAATGCTTGATGTAATGTTCGAACTTCCATCTCGTAAAGATATCGAGAAGTGTATTCTTACAAAAGAAACAGTAGCTGATAATGAGCCGCCAAAATTGGTGTTACAAGACGGTACTGTACTTGATACAAAAACATCTGCATAATGCGAATGCGAAAGGGAAACAGCAATTTTTATAATTGCTGTTTTTCTTTATGTTTAGCTACGTTCCTCCGCGGAAATACTAAGAGATAAAATATTGCGGGAGGAAATAAATAATGAGCTGGACAAATATATTTTTAGTTGTTCAACTTGTTTTTGGTGTAATTGTCGGATTGTATTTCTGGCATTTACTTCGAAATCAACGAACACAAAAAGTTTCAATTGATCGAGAATCGAAAAAAGAATTAGAACAACTTCGTAAAATGCGTGAGATTTCTTTAACAGAGCCGCTAGCAGAAAAGGTGCGTCCTACAACCTTTTTAGATATTGTAGGGCAAGAGGACGGGATTAAGTCGTTAAAAGCGGCTCTTTGTGGTCCGAATCCGCAACATGTAATCATATATGGCCCACCAGGTGTTGGGAAAACAGCGGCAGCACGTCTTGTATTAGAAGAAGCGAAACGAAATCCTAAATCTCCATTTCGTACGAATGCAACATTTATTGAACTTGATGCGACAACAGCTCGGTTTGATGAACGTGGTATCGCAGACCCTTTAATTGGTTCGGTGCATGATCCGATTTATCAAGGTGCTGGGGCGATGGGGCAAGCAGGTATTCCGCAACCGAAAAAAGGTGCTGTAACAGATGCACATGGTGGTATTTTGTTTATTGATGAGATTGGCGAGCTCCATCCGATTCAAATGAACAAAATGTTAAAGGTGTTAGAAGATCGAAAAGTATTTTTAGAAAGTGCGTACTATAGTGAAGAAAATACAATGATCCCAACATATATACATGATATTTTCCAAAAAGGCTTACCGGCAGATTTTCGCTTAGTTGGAGCAACGACACGTTCGCCAGAGGAAATTCCTCCTGCTATTCGGTCACGTTGCTTAGAAGTATTTTTCCGTGAATTAGATACGGAAGAAATTCAAAAAGTAGCGAAAAATGCCGCGGAAAAAGTGGAAATGCAAATAGGTGAAAATGGTATTGAAATGATTGGGATGTATGCAAGGAATGGACGAGAAGCGATTAATCTCGTGCAAATCTCTGCGGGTATGGCGATAAATGAAGAACGTTCTTTCATTAAGGATGAAGATATAGAGTGGGTTGTTCACTCAAGTCAGCTTACACCGAAATATGAAAAGCGCATTTATCCGATTCCAAGGATTGGTCTTGTAAATGGTCTTGCTGTATACGGACCCAATACAGGTGCGTTATTAGAAATTGAAGTAACAGCAATTCCGGCGAAAGATAAAGGATCGGTAAATGTTACGGGAATTGTGGAAGAAGAAAGTATTGGTAGTCAAACGAAATCGATTCGTCGTAAAAGTATGGCGAAAGGCTCTGTTGATAATGTATTAACAGTACTTCGTTCTTTAGATGTGTTGCCAGAAGGATATGATATACATATTAATTTTCCAGGTGGTATCCCAATTGATGGACCTTCTGCGGGAATCGCTATGGCAACAGGTGTATATTCTGCGGTGCACCGCACGTATGTAAATAATGAAGTAGCGATGACAGGGGAAATAAGTATACACGGAGAAGTAAAACCTATTGGTGGCGTGTACGCAAAAATAAAAGCTGCGAAAAAAGCGGGAGCTAAGAAAGTCATTATTCCTGCTGAAAATATGCAACCATTTTTGTATACGATTAAGGGAATTGAAATTATTCCTGTTCGTAAGTTAAAAGAAGTATTTGAGTTAACGTTTATGCAAGAAAATATGCATAGAGAGCTAGATGTACATACTCACGTAGACGAAACAGATGCACAATCTATGTAAAAATAAACAATAATAAAATTTGCCAGACTTCGTTTAAGTTTGTATGCTTAATCGGAGTCTTTTTCTTTTCGTGAGGTAGAAAAACAAGCTATTTACAATTGCGCGGAATCTCAGCAATTGCATCTAGGTGTATTGTAATATAAAATAGTTGAACAGGAGTTTAATTTATTATGGAGGTGCTATGTCTAGTATGAATACGAACGAAAGAATCGTGCCCCTCCTACCATTAAGAGGCGTTCTCGTATATCCAACGATGGTTTTGCATCTTGATGTAGGACGTGATAAATCGATACAAGCACTAGAGCAGGCGGCAATGGATGAAAATATCATCTTTTTAGCAATGCAAAAAGAAATGAATATCGATGATCCGAAAGAAGATGACATATATAGTGTAGGTACAGTGGCGAAAGTGAAGCAAATGTTAAAATTGCCGAACGGTACGCTTCGTGTCCTTGTGGAAGGTTTACATAGAGCAGAAGTAATAGAGTTTATCGAAGAAGAAAATGTAGTACAAGTGTCTATTAAAACGGTAACTGAAGAAGTAGAAGATGATTTAGAAGAGAAAGCTTTTATGCGTACGTTACTGGAGCATTTCGAACAATATATTAAAGTTTCGAAAAAAGTTTCAAATGAAACTTTTGCAACGGTAGCTGATGTGGAAGAACCAGGGAGATTAGCTGATTTAATTGCTTCTCACTTGCCAATTAAAACGAAGCAGAAACAAGAGATTTTAGAGATTGTATCTGTAAAAGAACGATTACAAACACTTATTTCAATTATTCAAGATGAACAAGAGTTACTTAGTCTAGAAAAGAAAATTGGGCAAAAAGTGAAACGTTCCATGGAGCGCACGCAAAAAGAATATTTCTTACGTGAGCAAATGAAGGCGATTCAAACTGAACTTGGCGACAAAGAAGGCAAGGGCGGAGAAGTAGAAGAACTTCGTGAGAAAATTGAACAGTCAGGAATGCCGGAAGAAACAATGAAGGCTGCCCTGAAAGAATTAGATCGTTATGAAAAGTTACCAGCAAGTTCTGCGGAGAGTGGTGTTATTCGCAATTATATTGATTGGTTATTAGCGCTTCCGTGGACAGAGGCAACAGAAGATATAATTGACCTTGCTCATTCGGAAGAGATTTTAAATAACGATCATTACGGTCTTGAAAAAGTGAAAGAGCGTGTACTTGAATATTTAGCTGTACAGAAGTTAACGAATTCATTAAAAGGACCTATCCTTTGTTTAGTAGGCCCTCCTGGGGTCGGCAAAACTTCGTTAGCGCGTTCAATTGCAACATCATTGAATCGTAACTTCGTCCGTGTATCTCTTGGTGGTGTGCGTGATGAATCTGAAATTCGTGGTCACCGTCGTACATATGTTGGAGCAATGCCAGGACGCATTATTCAAGGTATGAAAAAGGCGAAAACAGTTAATCCAGTCTTCTTATTAGATGAGATTGATAAAATGTCTAACGATTTTCGTGGAGATCCATCAGCGGCATTACTTGAAGTATTAGATCCAGAACAAAACCATAACTTCAGTGATCATTACATTGAAGAACCATATGATCTATCAAAAGTTATGTTTGTAGCAACTGCTAATACACTTTCAAGTATTCCAGGTCCATTACTTGACCGTATGGAAATCATTTCGATTGCTGGCTATACAGAACTTGAAAAAGTACACATTGCTCGTGAGCATTTGTTGCCGAAACAATTAAAAGAACATGGCTTACGAAAAGGTAATTTACAAGTGCGTGATGAAGCGCTGCTTGAGATTATTCGTTATTATACACGTGAGGCTGGTGTTCGTACGCTAGAGCGCCAAATTGCAAAAGTTTGCCGTAAAGTAGCGAAGATTATCGTTACAGCAGAACGTAAACGTATCGTTGTGACAGAGAAAAAGATTGTTGATTTACTTGGTAAACACATATTCCGTTATGGGCAAGCTGAAAAAACAGACCAAGTTGGTATGGCAACAGGTCTAGCTTACACAGCAGCAGGCGGCGATACACTTGCCATTGAAGTTTCTGTAGCGCCAGGAAAAGGGAAACTAATTTTAACAGGGAAACTTGGGGATGTTATGAAAGAATCAGCACAAGCTGCGTTTAGTTATATACGTTCTCGTGCAGAAGAGCTTCAAATCGATCCGAATTTCCATGAGAAAAATGATATTCATATTCACGTTCCAGAAGGAGCAGTTCCAAAAGACGGACCGTCAGCAGGTATTACGATGGCAACGGCACTTATTTCTGCGCTAACAGGTATTCCTGTAAGTAAAGAAGTGGGTATGACAGGTGAAATTACACTTCGTGGTCGTGTATTACCAATTGGTGGTTTAAAAGAAAAAACATTAAGTGCTCACCGCGCAGGCTTAACAAAAATTATTTTGCCAGCAGAAAACGAGAAAGATTTAGATGATATTCCAGAGAGCGTAAAAGAAAACCTTACGTTTGTGCTTGCATCTCATTTAGATGAAGTATTGGAGCACGCATTAGTAGGAGTGAAACAATGAAAGTAACAAAAGCAGATATTGTAATTAGTGCTGTTAAACCAGAACAATATCCAGACAGTGATTTACCAGAAATTGCATTAGCAGGTCGTTCAAATGTGGGGAAGTCTTCCTTTATAAATAAAATTTTAAATCGTAAAAAGTTAGTGCGTATTTCTTCTAAACCAGGAAAAACGCAAACGCTGAACTTTTTCTTAATCAATGAGATGATGCACTTTGTTGACGTTCCAGGTTATGGATATGCGAAAGTATCTAAATCCGAGCGCGCTGCATGGGGGAAAATGATTGAAACGTACTTTACAACGCGTGAGCAATTAGACGCAGCTGTATTAGTAGTTGATTTACGTCACCAACCAACAAGTGATGACGTGATGATGTATGATTTCTTAAAGCATTATGAAATCCCAACAATTATTATTGCGACGAAAGCCGATAAAATTCCAAAAGGGAAATGGCAAAAGCATTTAAAAGTTGTAAAAGAAACGCTTGCTGTTGAAATTGGCGATGAAATTGTTCTATTCTCTTCTGAAACAGGACTTGGAAAAGAAGAAGCGTGGAAAGCAATTCATAAATTTACAAAAACAAAAAACGCGTGACGAATGTCGCGCGTTTTTGTTTTGCTAAATTTTTTAGCGTACGTTTAATGTAACTTCAATATTTCCTCGTGTTGCTTTCGAGTAAGGACATACACCGTGAGCCGCTTCTACAAGTTCTTGTGCTTCGTTATGTGAAACGCCAGCCACATGTACATCAAGTACAGCAGATAGGCCGAAACCACCATCTGTATCTTTTCCGATAGAAACGTGAGCAGTTACTTCTGTACTTTCTACTTTCACACGTTTTGTACGAATGACAAGTTGTAATGCACTATCGAAACAAGCTGCATAACCAGCTGCAAATAGTTGTTCTGGATTTGTTGCTTCTCCGCCTGCACCACCTAGTGCTTTCGGCATTTTTACATCAAGATTTAATATGCCATCATCTGAAACTACTTTCCCATTTCTTCCACCTGTTGCTGTTACTGAAGCAGTATATAATTTATCCATATTTATTCCCCTTTTCTATCATTAATTGTTTTCATTGTGTCAATTAGTTTATTTAGCTGAATTAATAAAGAGCGATATTCTTGCTCTGTAATTCCTAAGTTTGTAGCCATCGTTGTCGGTAATGAACAAGCCTTTTCCTTTAAATCTTTGCCTTGTTCTGTTAATTCAATACAAACTTTTCGCTCGTCTTCTTTGGAACGAACACGTTTTACAAGTTTTAATGATTCCATGCGTTTTAACATAGGTGTTAACGTACCAGAATCTAAAAATAGACGTTCTCCAATTTCTTTTACTGTTAGTCCATCTTGCTCCCATAGTACGAGTAAAGTAATGTACTGGGGATACGTAATACCCATTTCTTCTAAATAAGGTCGATAAAAACGAGTAACCTCTCTAGAGCAGGCGTAAATAGAAAAACAAAGTTGGTTATCTAGATGCAAAGAGTCCTCTGTCATAAATAACTCTCTTCTAATTAAGTTGTGCGCAATTTAATTTCGTAAAACCAATATAACGAAAAAGAAATACAATGTCAAATACATTGTATTGAGAAAGTCTTTGTTGCATTTTGGAACAATCATACATATTTTCCTTCATGATGAAAGAAGATAGGGAAGATGATGTTATAATTTATATGGAATAGTTTCCATCACTTGATTATGAGGGCTTTTTTTGGTAACGTACAAATAGAGTTATTAATTTATAATCATTATAAAGTAGAAGTTTTTTTATTAGTGTTACTGAATCTCCTTTATTACATACGGAGAATAATTAAAAAATAATCAGTTGTTCACACGATTGTCAGATTCATAAGAGGAAAGTTGTATTATGATAGTAGATAAAGTGATAAAACGGGTGAAGGGGGACATGCTGCGTGCATATTCTTGTTGTTAGTGTAAATTATCGAACAGCCCCTGTAGAATTTCGTGAGGAACTCACATTTCAGGCAGCAGAACTAGAGCGAGCGATGACTACATTACAAAATCAAAAGAGCGTGTTAGAGAATGTCATTGTATCAACTTGTAATCGCACTGAGATTTATGCTGTTGTCGATCAATTACACACGGGACGGTATTATATTAAGAAGTTTTTAGCTGATTGGTTTCAGCTTGAAATAGAAGAAGTCGCGCCATATTTAACTATTTTTGAACAAGATGGTGCAATAGATCATTTATTCCGCGTAACGTGCGGTTTAGATTCTATGGTAGTCGGAGAAACGCAGATTTTAGGTCAAATAAAAGATAGCTTTTTAGAAGCGCAACAAGTTAAAGCAACAGGCACAATTTTTAATGAATTGTTTAAGCAAGTCATTACATTAGCAAAACGTGCCCACTCAGAAACAACAATCGGGGAAAGTACGATGTCTGTTAGTTATGCTGCTGTTGAGCTTGGAAAGAAAATATTTGGCGAGTTAACAGATTGTCATGTGCTTATTCTTGGTGCTGGTAAAATGGGCGAACTTGCACTGCAAAACTTATATGGAAGTGGTGCTCGTAAAGTAACAGTTATGAATAGGACGCTTTCGAAAGCAGAAGTAATGGCTGAGAAATATATGGGACATGCAAAATCGTTAAGCGAATTACAATGTGCATTATTAGAAGCAGATATTTTAATTAGTTCAACTGGTGCATCTGAGTATGTCATTACGAAAGAGATGATGACAAAGGTGGAGAAAATGCGCTGTGGTCGCCCTTTGTTTATGGTTGACATTGCAGTGCCACGTGATATTGATCCAGCGATTGATGAGCTAGAAGGTTCTTTCTTGTATGATATTGATGATTTACAAGGAGTAGTGGAGGCAAACCGTGCTGAGCGTTTGAAAGAAGCAGAGAAAATTCAATTTATGATTGAAGAGGAAATTGTTCTATTTAAAACGTGGTTAAGTACACTTGGTGTTGTTCCATTAATATCAGCTCTTCGTGATAAGGCACTTGCAATCCAAAGTGAAACGATGGTAAGCCTAGAGCGAAAAATACCAAACCTTAGTGATCGTGAGAAAAAAGTTATTAGTAAGCATACGAAAAGTATTATTAATCAATTATTAAAAGACCCAATTTTAGTAGCGAAAGAAATAGCTGCTGAAGAGGGAGCGAGCGAAAAATTAGCGTTATTTGCGAAGATTTTCGATTTAGAAACGGAAGACGTAGAGAATTGTGCGGAAGAAGTAGAACATAAAAAAGTGTGGACACCATCCGTTCCATCTTTATAATTTGGAAGGATGATCGGATGAGTTTTTTAAATAACAGTATTATTTATCATATTGCAATTATTTTATATGCTTGTAGCATTAGTTTATATTTTATAGATTATTTCCAAAGTAACCGAAAGGCGAACCGATTTGCTTTTTGGTTACTTTCGATTGTATGGGTCCTGCAGTCTATTTTTATGTTACTTAGGGCTACAGATTCAGAAACGAATCCTATTTTAACTTTATTATCAGGGATATATTTTTATGTTTGGTTATTGATTACGATGTCGTTAGTCATTAATCGATTTATGAGAATTGACTTTTTAGTCTTTTTTACAAATGTTGTTGCATTTGGCGTAAGCGCTTTTTCTATTTTTACACCGCTCGGAAAGATGTCGCCAGTACTTGCGGAACAATTAGTTTCAGAACTTGTATACGTGCATGTCGGTATGGCAATTATTTCTTACGCAACGTTTACTGTATCGTTCATTTTTTCTATTATGTACTTATTACAATATCGCCTATTAAAAAAGAAAAAATGGAATGCGAGATTAAGAAGATTAGGGAATTTACCGAAGCTAGAATCTATGTCTTACGGATTAAATTTATTTTCTGTTCCATTTTTCTTACTAGCAATTTTATTGGGATGTATATGGGGATATACAAAATTGGACAATTTCCATTGGTATGATACGAAAGTAATCGGATCTTTTGTCGTTCTATTTGTGTATTGCACAGGTTTATATTTACGAGCGGCAGATGTGTTGCAAGGTAAGAAAATTGTACAGTGGAATATCGGATCGTTTCTCGTAATGCTAGTAAACATTTTTCTATTAAGCAGTTTATCCAATTTCCACTTTTGGTATTTATAATGAGGAGAGAGAATTATGCGCAAAATTATTGTAGGATCACGAAAGAGTAAACTAGCATTAACGCAAACAAACTGGTTTATTGATCAGTTAAAAGCCCTAGGTCTACCATATGAATTTGAAGTGAAAGAAATTGTCACAAAAGGTGATGTTATTTTAGATGTTACTCTTTCAAAAGTAGGCGGCAAAGGCTTGTTTGTAAAAGAGATTGAACACGCGCTACTTACGAAAGAAATCGATATGGCTGTACATAGTATGAAAGATATGCCAGCCGTACTTCCAGAAGGTTTAATGATTGGCTGTACACCAAAGCGTGTTGACCCTCGTGATGCTTTTATCTCAAAAAATGGAGCATCGTTTAAAGAGTTAGCGGAAGGTGCTATTTTAGGTACGAGTAGTTTAAGACGTAGTGCACAGCTACTCGCTGCGAGACCAGATTTACAAGTGAAGTGGATTCGCGGGAATATCGATACACGTTTACGTAAATTAAAAGAAGAAGATTACGATGCGATTATTTTAGCGACAGCTGGATTACAAAGAATGGGCTGGGATGATGAAGTTATTACAGAACATTTAGATGAAACGTTATGTGTACCTGCTGTAGGACAAGGTGCATTAGCGATTGAGTGTCGTGAGGATGATAAGGATTTATTGCAGTTGTTAGCGCATATTAATGATGCGATAACAGAAAGAACAGTGGCGGCGGAGCGAGTATTTCTTCATAAACTTGAAGGTGGATGCCAAGTTCCAATCGCTGGATATGCAACCCTTACAGAAAACGATGCAATCGAATTAACAGCTCTTGTCGGCTCTATGGATGGCTCTGTTTTATTAAAAGAGACAGTAGTGGGTACTGATCCTGAGGAAGTAGGATTAGAGGCCGCGGACCGTTTAATTAAGCAAGGCGCCAAAGAACTCATTCTTGCTGCAAATAAGGAGCAACAATAAATATGAACGCTCTCGCTGGAAAAACGGTATTGATTACACGTGCCCAGCATCAAGCGAAACAAATGAGTGTAGCAGTGAAAGAAAAGAGCGGAATTCCATTGGAAATTCCGCTTTTGCGTATGGAAGGTATGTCTCATAGGCAAATTCAACATATTGAAGAGCAGCTACATTCATACGACTGGGTTATTTTTACGAGCAGAAATGGTGTAGCTTTTTTTCTAGATAGTTTAAAAAAGAAACTACCACTAACCATTAAAATCGCTGCGGTAGGTGTGAAAACAAAATTAGAGTTAGAAAAAAGGGGCTATCAAGTTCATTTTGTTCCGACTTCATTTGTTGCAGAAGCATTTGCAGAAGAGTTTCTAAAAGAATTAAGTGGAAATGAACGTATTTTATTTCCGAAAGGGAATTTAGCAAGAGAGGTAATTCCGGTTGCACTTCGGGAAATTGGTGTTTCTCTAGATGAGCTAACCGTATACGGTACGAAAGTGAATATAGAAAAAAAGCAAGAGCTTATAGCGGCATTGAAGTTAGGGAAAGTAGACATTATTACATTTACGAGCCCTTCAACTGTTACTAGTTTTGTTCGTTTACTTGAGGGTACAAACTGGAGAGAATGGACAAAAAAATGTACAATTGCTTGTATAGGACCTATTACGGAAAAAGAGGCAAGTCTTTATTTTCCGTCTGTTATTGTGCCGAAAGAGTACACTGTAGAAGCATTACTACAATATGTTTGTGAATCTATAAAATGAAAGAATGGGGATAGAAATCTATGAACTCTTTACAATTTAATCGTCATCGTCGTTTAAGACAAAGCGGGGGCATGCGTGCGCTTGTGCGTGAAACGTTTTTACATACGGAAGATTTTATTTACCCTATTTTTGTATTAGAAGGTGAAAATGTTCGTAATGAAGTTCCTTCTATGCCAGGCGTATATCAAATGTCTTTAGATTTATTGCAAGCTGAAATGCAAGAAGTTGTTGATTTAGGTATTCGTTCTGTTATTGTATTTGGTTTACCTGCTGAAAAGGATGAAGTTGGATCATCAGCATATTGTGATCATGGAATTGTACAACGTGCTATTCAGCAAATTAAAGGTGATTTCCCTGAGCTAGTAGTAGTTGCAGACACATGTTTATGTCAATTTACAAGCCATGGTCATTGCGGTGTAATTGAAGATGGTATTATTTTAAATGACGAGTCTCTTGCAGTTCTTGCGAAAACAGCTGTAAGTCAAGCGAAAGCAGGAGCGGACATTATTGCGCCATCAAACATGATGGACGGCTTTGTAACAGCAATTCGCCATGCATTAGACGAAAATGGTTTTGGACACGTGCCAGTTATGTCGTACGCTGTGAAATATTCATCAGTATTTTATGGACCATTCCGTGATGCTGCGCACGGTGCACCGCAATTTGGTGACCGTAAAACATATCAAATGGATCCGGCAAACCGTATGGAAGCATTCCGTGAAGCAGAATCAGATGTAATGGAAGGTGCAGATTTCTTAATCGTAAAACCAGCTCTTTCTTACTTAGATATCGTTCGTGATGTGAAAAACAACTTTAATTTACCAGTTGTCGCTTATAATGTAAGTGGTGAATATTCGATGATTAAAGCGGCAGCGCAAAATGGTTGGATTAATGAAAAAGAAGTTGTTCTTGAAAAATTAATTAGTATGAAACGTGCAGGAGCAGATTTAATTATTACGTATCATGCAAAAGATGCAGCAAGATGGTTACAAGAAGGAGGCGCTAAATAATGAAAAAGTTTGATAAGTCAATTGCAGCGTTTGAAGAGGCGCAAGACTTAATGCCTGGTGGCGTAAATAGCCCGGTTCGTGCCTTTAAGTCTGTTGGGATGAATCCGTTGTTTATGGAGCGTGGAAAAGGCTCTAAAGTATATGATATCGATGGGAATGAATACATCGACTACGTATTATCATGGGGTCCTTTAATTCATGGTCATGCAAATGATCGTGTTGTAGAAGCGTTAAAATCTGTTGCTGAAAGAGGTACAAGCTTCGGTGCACCAACAGAAATTGAAAATAAATTAGCAAAACTTGTTATTGAGCGCGTGCCATCAATTGAGATTGTGCGTATGGTTAACTCTGGAACGGAAGCAACAATGAGTGCACTACGTTTAGCTCGTGGTTATACAGGTCGTAATAAAATCTTGAAATTTATCGGTTGTTACCACGGTCATGGTGATTCGTTATTAATTAAAGCTGGTTCTGGTGTGGCGACTTTAGGTTTACCAGATAGCCCTGGTGTACCAGAAGGTGTAGCGAAAAATACGATTACAGTAGCTTATAACGATTTAGAAAGCGTAAAATACGCGTTTGAACAATTCGGTGATGATATTGCTTGTGTAATTGTAGAACCAGTAGCAGGAAATATGGGGGTTGTTCCTCCGCAGCCTGGATTTTTAGAAGGTCTTCGTGAAGTAACAGAACAAAACGGTGCATTGCTTATTTTTGATGAAGTAATGACAGGGTTCCGAGTAGCTTATAATTGTGGCCAAGGTTATTATGGCGTAACGCCTGATTTAACATGCTTAGGTAAAGTAATCGGTGGTGGTTTACCAGTAGGAGCATACGGTGGTAAAGCGGAAATTATGCGCCAAGTTGCGCCAAGCGGACCAATTTACCAAGCTGGTACTTTATCAGGTAACCCACTTGCAATGGCGGCAGGTTATGAAACGTTAGTACAGTTAACGCCAGAATCATATGTAGAATTTGAGCGTAAAGCTGAAATGTTAGAAGCTGGATTACGTAAAGCAGCTGAAAAACATGGCATTCCGCACCATATTAACCGTGCAGGCTCTATGATTGGTATTTTCTTTACAGATGAACCCGTTATTAATTACGATGCAGCAAAATCTTCAAACTTAGAATTCTTTGCGGCTTACTATCGTGAAATGGTAGAACAAGGTGTATTCTTACCACCATCTCAATTCGAAGGTTTATTCTTATCGACAGCACATAGTGATGCAGATATTGAAGCGACGATTGCAGCAGCTGAAATTGCAATGTCAAAATTAAAAGCGTAATGTATTAGAGAAAATCGCTCTCCATAAGGGGAGCGATTTTTTTTATTCATAAAGTAAGCTTTCCGCACATAAATCTGTAATGACATATAGTTTGGGAGGGGGAAAAGAAGTGGCTGCAGATCATTCATTACGATTTTCATTAAAAGAATCTGTGTGGTTCCAAAAAGGACAGGAAGTCGAAGAACTTTTGTCAATTTCGTTAGATCCAGACGTTGAGATAGAAGAGCTTGATCATGAAGTAATCGTGAGAGGACAATTAGATTTAACGGGAGAGTATGTTGCACGAAAAGATGATTCGGCGTATTCATTAAGAGAACTATCGCCAGCAAAGTCAATTGATTATGTAGAAACAAGAGAAGATGGGGTTAATGAACTTGTTCATTCCTTTCCACTTGAAATATCAATTCCGAGAAATCGAGTGAAAGTAATTGAAGAGCTATATGTATCAATCGAGGAATTTGATTATGAATTAAAGGAAAATGGTTGCTTACAATTATTAGCGGATATATCTATTACCGGTTTGTGTGATGAAGAGAGAGGCGAGGATGAAGTTGAAGAGGAAGAAACGGTGTATGCTGAGTTAGAAGAAGATTCAGCGCAAGAGGATGAAAATAGACCGGCGCCGCATGTAGAAGAACCGGCATATAAGGAATCAGATGAGTGGGAAGATTACGCATTTGAACCGTTCCAATTAGAGGAAAGAAAAGAGCAGGAATTAGAAGAAGAGAAAATAGAAGAACATGAATTTGTGGAACGTGAAGAGGAGCAAGAAACAACGCCGCAATTTGAACTGTTCGGACGAAAAGATTTCAAGAAAGAAAAAGCGAAAAAGCAGGAAGAACAAGAAGAAGAGTACTCACAGCGAGATGAAAATGCGCTTTATTTAACAAAACTATTTACGAAAGAACCGGAAGAAGAATTTACAAAGTTAAGAATGTATTTCGTGCAAGAAGGAGATACAATTGAATCTATTGCAGACCGTTATGAAACGTCTGTACAAAATTTATACCGTGTTAATCAAACAGAAGATATATTTTTAAATACGGGGCAAATTATTTATATTCCCGTTTCAAGGGTAAAGACGAAATAAGGAAGTGAGTGTTTTCACTCACTTCCTTTCTTAGAGGCTATGTTTTGAATAGAAAGGGTTATTCGTATGGATATTGAGTTGCGAAATCACTATGAACCTATCGTGAGGCAATATAGATTGGATACGCAGCATATGGAAGAGCACGGAAATGTAATGAAAATTTATACGAATCAAGGTCCATATGCACTCAAGAAAATAGAAGGCAGAAAGTTAGAGCGGAATAACTTTCTGCATCATATTCAATATTTGAAGGAGAAAGGTTTTTCAAATTATGTACCTATATATCATGCGACGGATGGAAGTTATATTTTAAGTGACGGGACGTATAATTATTATTTAATGCCTTGGTTAGAACGTGCAGAAGGAAACGGTGAGGACAATGATCAATATCATAAAATGTTTCAGACACTTGGAACGTTGCATCAAAAAACTGTGAAGGAAGAAATGTATACGGAAGAAGATTTAGAAAAACATTATACAAGTATATCCGATCGTTGGGAAAATGATGGTGAGATGTTAGAAGAGTTTCTCGTAGAATCTGAATCAAAATGGTATATGTCCCCGTTTGAATTGCAATATTGTACGTACTATCATCATGTAATGAGAGCGCGTGAATTTGCAACGAAGCAATTAAATGAGTGGAACGATGCGATGAAAGAAAAAGAGAAAACGCGTATTACTTTTGTGCATGGTAATGTGTCACTTAATCATTTTTTATTTGACTATGAGCGGAATGGCTATTTTATTAGTTTAGAAAAATCGAAGTTTGCAACGCCTGTGCAAGATATAGTAGGTTTTTATTCACGGTCTTTAAACACATATCCAATCGCAAGAAGTGATCGGTTTGAATGGTTTCAAATGTATCAAAAAAATTTCCCTTTTACGAAAGAAGAGCAACTACTTATGTTTGCGTATATGACGTATCCATCGCAATTTATTCGGCAAATCCAGTCCTATAAGAAAAGAAGAGATAATCGCAACGAGGAAAATGAACTGCGCGGAGTAAAGAGTTTGCAACAATCGCATTGGCTCGTTAGCAATATAGAATATTTCCTGTCACAATTACAAGCTGCCCAGCAAGGGAACGGATAAAGTAAAGGCATTCCCCGCTGATGATTAGCCTTCACCAATTGGGCGTTTACGGGCACCAGGGCTCCCATCTAACTTCTTTGCTTCAGCTGAGTTTTAAGGTGGAGGTCTTACTGCCCGCAAATAGCGGGGGAAAGAAGATAAGTAGAGGATTCTACTTATCTTCTTTTTTTGGCACGAAAAGCTGTAGTTTTAAATTTGTCTTGACGAATAAGGTTTCGTTTTTTACACTATTGTATATAATAATTAACAATCATATAAATGCCTTGAAGGGGAAGAGTATAACATGAAACGTCTTCAGAGAGGAGAATCATTAGCTGGGAGATTCTCTAGATAGTTATGTTAGAAGGTAGCCCTGGAGCATCTTTTCTGAACGGAATAGTTCTTATTAGGAAAAGACGGATTTGTCCGTTATCAAATTAAGAGTATAAGCAAATTATGAATTTGTTTGTAAATAAAGGTGGTACCGCGATGTCCCTCGTCCTTTTTGGATGAGGGACATTTTTTATTTTAAGGAGGGAAAATAATGTCAAACACGGAAAAGAATTTACCAACTAAATATGATCATATGTCCGTTGAAGAAGGCCTTTATCAATGGTGGCTTGAAGGCAAATATTTTGAAGCAACAGGAGACGAGAAGAAACAACCATATACAATTGTAATTCCACCTCCGAACGTAACTGGTAAGTTACACTTAGGTCATGCTTGGGATACAACTCTTCAAGATATTTTAACTCGTACGAAGCGTATGCAAGGATACGATGTGCTATGGCTTCCAGGAATGGACCATGCTGGTATTGCAACACAAGCAAAAGTAGAAGGAAAACTTCGTGAAGAAGGTATTTCACGTTACGATCTTGGCCGTGAAAAATTCCTTGAAAAAGCTTGGGAGTGGAAAGAAGAATACGCTTCTCACATTCGTCAACAATGGGGAAAAGTTGGTTTAGGACTAGACTATTCTCGTGAACGCTTCACATTAGACAAAGGTTTATCAGATGCGGTTAATAAAGTATTCGTTCAATTATACGAAAAAGGCTTAATTTACCGTGGTGAATATATCATCAACTGGGATCCAGCAACACGCACAGCTCTTTCTGATATTGAAGTAATTCATAAAGAAGTTCAAGGTGCATTCTACCATATGAACTATCCGTTAACAGATGGTTCTGGTCACATTCGTCTTGCGACAACTCGTCCAGAAACGATGCTGGGTGATACAGCAGTAGCAGTTCATCCCGAAGACGATCGTTACAAACATTTAATCGGAAAAACAGTTACACTTCCAATCGTAGGCCGTGAGATTCCGATTATTGCTGATGAGTACGTAGAAAAAGATTTCGGAACGGGCGTTGTAAAAATTACACCAGCTCATGACCCGAATGACTTTGAAGTAGGTAACCGTCATGACTTACCACGCATTTTAGTAATGAACGAAGATGGAACAATGAACGAAAAAGCTGGTAAGTATAACGGTATGGATCGTTTCGAATGCCGTAAAGAATTAGTGAAAGACTTACAAGAAGCTGGCGTATTAGTAGAAATCGAGCCACATATGCATTCAGTAGGTCATAGTGAGCGTAGCGGTGCAGTTGTTGAGCCTTATTTATCAACACAATGGTTCGTAAAAATGGCTCCACTTGCTGAAAAAGCAGTAGCGCTTCAACAAAAAGAAGAAGAAAAAGTAACGTTCGTACCAGAGCGTTTTGAAAACACATATTTACGCTGGATGGAAAATATTCATGACTGGTGTATTTCTCGTCAATTATGGTGGGGACACCGTATTCCAGCTTGGTACCATAAAGAAACTGGTGAAGTATACGTAGGTACAGAAGCACCAGCAGATATTGAAAACTGGAATCAAGATAATGACGTACTTGATACATGGTTCAGTTCAGCGTTATGGCCATTTTCAACACTTGGTTGGCCAAATGAAGATTCAGCAGACTTCAAACGTTACTATTCAACAGATGCACTAGTAACGGGTTATGATATCATCTTCTTCTGGGTATCTCGTATGATTTTCCAAGGTTTAGAGTTTACAGGAGAGCGTCCATTTAAAGATGTATTAATTCACGGTTTAGTTCGTGATGAGCAAGGTCGTAAAATGAGTAAATCTCTTGGTAACGGTATTGATCCAATGGATGTTATCGAGAAGTACGGTGCAGATGCAATGCGTTTCTTCTTATCAACAGGAAGTGCACCAGGTCAAGATTTACGTTTCAGCATGGAAAAAGTAGAATCTACTTGGAACTTCATTAATAAAATTTGGAACGCATCACGTTTCGTATTAATGAACATGGATGATATGAAGTATGAAGAAATCGATTTAACTGGTGAAAAATCAGTAGCAGATAAGTGGATCTTAACTCGCTTAAACGAAACAATCGAAAGCGTAACACGTAACATGGATAAATATGAGTTCGGTGAAGCTGGTCGTTCATTATACAACTTCATTTGGGACGATTTCTGTGATTGGTATATTGAAATGGCGAAACTTCCACTATACGGTGAAGATGAAGCAGCTAAGAAAACAACTCGTTCTATTTTAGCTTACGTATTAGATCAAACAATGCGTCTATTACACCCATTCATGCCATTCGTAACAGAGAAAATTTGGCAACATTTACCGCATGAAGGCGAGTCTATTACAGTAGCTGCGTGGCCAACAGTTCGCGAAGATTTACAAGATACGGAAGCTGCGGCAGAAATGCACCTTCTAGTTGATATCATTCGCTCTGTTCGTAACATCCGTGCAGAAGTAAATACGCCAATGAGCAAAAAAGTTCAAATGCAAATTAAAGCAAAAGATGAGGCTGTACTTGCTCAACTTACGAAAAACAGCTCTTACATTGAGCGTTTCTGTAACCCAAGCGAATTAACAATTCAAACGGACTTACAAGCGCCAGAAAAAGCAATGACTGCAATCGTATCAGGTGCAGAGTTATTCTTACCGTTAGCTGATCTTATCAATCTTGATGAAGAGAGAGCTCGTCTTGAGAAAGAACTTGAGAAGTTCGATAAAGAAGTAGAACGTGTACAGAAGAAACTTTCTAACCAAGGTTTCGTAGCGAAAGCTCCTGCAGCGGTTATTGAAGGAGAGCGTGCGAAAGAGCAAGATTACCTAGAAAAACGCGAAGCAGTTCGTCAACGTCTAGCAGATCTTGAAAAGTAAAAATGTTTTTAGAGACTCACTATATTGGTGAGTCTCTTTTCTTTGCGTATAATAGAACTATGAAAGTTGTCTTTTGAAAGGGGAAAAACATACGTGATACATACATACGAAGAAGCGATAGGGTGGATCCATAGCCGATTGAAATTTGGAATTAAGCCAGGATTAGAAAGAATGAGATGGATGTTAGAAGAACTTGGAAATCCAGAGCGTCATATAAAATGTGTTCATCTTGCTGGTACAAATGGAAAAGGTTCAACGTTAACATATATGCGTTACATGTTAGAAGGCGCGAAATATAAGGTAGGAACGTTTACCTCTCCTTACATCGAATCATTTAATGAACGCATTAGTGTGAATGGAACACCAATTGCAGACGAAGAGATTACTGAACTTGTAAAGATGGTAAAACCAGTCGTGGAAAAACTAGATGAAACGGATTTAGGGGAAGCGACAGAGTTTGAAATTATTACTGTTATGGCGATTTGCTATTTCGGAAAATTCAATTTCTGTGATGTTGTTTTATTTGAAACAGGGCTTGGTGGACGTTTTGATTCTACCAATGTTATACACCCTGTTCTCACGATTATTACAAATATAGGTCACGATCATATGCATATTTTAGGAAATACACTAGGGGAAATTGCATATGAAAAGGCGGGGATTATTAAGTCTGGCGTGCCCGTAATTACTGGTGTACAAGATGAAGAAGCTTTGCAAGTCATTCAAAATGTTGCAAAGGAAAACCATGCAAACTTATACGAACTTGGCAAGCATTTTACAGCGTTACATAAACAGTCTAACGAAGATGGGGAACAGTTTGATTTTACTTGTCCTTTTTCCGCATTTGAAGATTTGCAAATCTCAATGAAAGGCATTCATCAAGTAGGAAATGCAGCGCTAGCACTTATGGCAGTAATGTATGTGAAAACATATTTATCATTTTTAATTGAGGAAGATGAGATAAGAACGGGATTACGGGAAGCATATTGGATTGGGCGCTTTGAAAAGCTGCAAAGTAACCCGGATATTATTATAGATGGTGCTCATAATCCAGAAGGTATCGAAAGCCTTGTGAAAACAGTAGAAGCACATTACAAAGATAAAAATGTAATAGTGTTATTTACTGCCCTTGGTGATAAACAATTACATAACATGGTAGGCCAATTAGAAACCATTGCAGATGAAATTATTTTTACAACATTCGCCTTTGATCGTGCTATTTCTGCTGACAAGCTTGCATCATATTCACAGAAAGAATCAAAATTAGTTTTTGAAAATTGGAAAGAGGCAATTGATACAAAAGTTGAAAAGATAGCAGAAAATGATGCTTTTATCATAACAGGTTCTCTTTATTTCATTTCTGAAGTACGAAAATATATTCGCGAGAAAAACTAGATAGTCTTTGCTATCTAGTTTTTTTGTTCTACAAATGAAGTCAAATGCATACATATAAGATAAATATATAGGGTTATTTGGCGAATTCCTCTGACAAATATCTCGTTTTTTTATGAAATGAATATGATATGATGCGGACAACGATAAGAGGTGAGGTGTGAGTGTATGGACAAGCAATCACGAACGATCTCAGTGAAAGTGAATGGAACAGAAGCGAAGTATGAGGAAAAAAAGAAAGATGAATTTGAATGGATGGTAGTAGAAAGTGAACGACCGAAAAATGTTGTTCCGTTTCAAAAAGCGAAATCAATGTCTGTGGAAAAATACCGAAAGAAGTGGAGTAATACATTAATTGTAATCGTTGCAACTGCAATCATTATCGGTACGGCGTTTGGAATGGGGATGCTTCATTTACTTACTGGACAAGGAACGACAGGAGGAAGTGAAGTGACAGCTTCAAGGCCGACTGGAAATGGAGAATCAAAGGTGGGTGGAACGGCAGAACAAACACCAGCACCGAAAGAAGAAAAACAAAAAGCACAGACAGGAACGTCATTGGATCCGATGAAATTATTTTTTGTTCAAGGGGGGCTTTATTCTTCTGAAGAAAAGGGACAGGCAGCTCTTGAAGAATGGAAAGGCAATGGGGGCATTGGTGCTTTGAGACCGAGCGGTGATAAGTATGCAATAGTTGTTGGTATTGCTAGCGATGAACAGTCTATAAATCAATTAATGACTAAGTATAAAAATGATGGTGTCTCCGTTTTAAAAAAGAGCTGGGATATAACAGATAAAGCATTGCTGAAAGATGATAAAGAAGTAGGGACATTTTTAACAAAAGTGCAGCCATTATACACTCATTTAGCAAAATATGCTTCTAGCGTACAAGTTGGTGGAAAAAGCAGCCCAAAAGATATAGAAGCAATTGAAAAAGAATGGAAAAAGGTTGAAAAAGAAGGGGAAAGTATGAAACGAGAAGAAGCAAAGAAACTGTATATGTATACGTCGGTAGCTGTACAAACAGTAAAAGATGGGAAGGTGGATAAGGAATCTTTGGCGAAATTAAATCAAGTTATTATTGATGGTTTACTCTCGTATGAAAAAATTGTTTCGTAGAAAGTGAAATGATAGGATAATAAAATGAGTAAGAAAGAAGTACATGTACTTCTTTCTTTTCTTTTGAATTTAGAGCAAAGTGCTTTCTCTATGACGGGAATATAATCGTATGCAATAAAGAAGTTTTATTTTAGTTAGAGAAATTAATATTTCTTTCATTTGTGGGCAAACTATTCCTTTGATACGATTAATATAAATTGTTCTGCTTCATGTGAGAAAGGAAGGAGAAAATATGAGAAAAATAATTTTAGCTTCAGGATCACCTCGGAGGAAGGAATTACTTGAGTTAGCTAGTGTGCCATTTGAAATCGTTGTAAGTGAAGTAGAGGAAACAATTGGTGCATATTCATCGCCTTCTGATATTGTAATGTCGCTTGCCTTGCAAAAAGCATCAGCGGTGGCAGAAAATAATAGTGATTACATTGTGTTAGGTGCAGATACAATTGTTACATATGAGTCGCGTATTCTTGGTAAGCCTTCTAATGAGGATGAGGCGAAAGAGATGTTACAATTACTATCAGGGAAAACACATGAAGTGTATACAGGTGTTGCGATTATAGCAAAAGAAAAAACGGTTACTTTTTATGAGCGTACAGAAGTTACATTTTGGGAGTTAACAGAAGAGGAAATTGATACATACGTCGCGTCGAAAGAACCTCTTGATAAAGCCGGTAGTTATGGGATTCAAGGTAAAGGATCTATTTTCGTTCAAAATATTCAAGGGGACTACTATAGTGTAGTTGGCTTACCAATTGCACGTCTCGTTCGGGAATTAAAACAATTTGATATTGATGTAACCCATGCGTAAAATTGCATGGGGTTTTCTTTGAGAGAACAAATAAAGGGGTGGAGAGATGAACGGTATTCGTGATGTTGTAAGAGAAGAACAGCCACGGGAGCGTTTATTGTTAGAAGGTGCTGGAAGTTTATCAAATCGAGAGCTTCTCGCAGTGTTACTCAGAACAGGTTCTAAAGAAGAAACAGTTTTAAAGTTGTCAGATAAAATTTTACACCAATTTGATGGCTTACGTATGTTGAAAGATGCAACATTAGAAGAGCTAATTAGTATACATGGTATTGGGATTTCAAAGGCATCGCAACTTATGGCAGCCTTTGAACTAGGCAGAAGAATGGTACGTTTAGAATATCAAAATAGATATAGTATTCGAAGTCCAGAAGATTGTGCGAAATACATGATGGAAGAAATGCGTTTTTTACAACAAGAGCATTTTGTTTGTTTATATTTAAATACAAAAAATCAAGTTATACATAGGCAAACGATCTTTATTGGAAGTTTAAACACGTCAATTGTACACCCGAGGGAAGTTTTTAAAGAAGCCTTCCGTCATGCAGCAGCCTCTATCATATGTCTTCATAACCATCCCTCAGGAGATCCCACGCCGAGCCGTGAAGATATTGAAGTAACCAAACGCTTAGTAGTTATGAATACTAGGGTGAGCATATTTAATTAACATTGGTATGACAGAAAAATTAATATTAAATGCTTCAAAAAAATTATTTGATAATTCTGAAAAAGATTGTTTTTTAATCTAAATATTGGTTAAATAAATAATATAGTATTAATGTGAGTGAGATTCAATAAAACTTTTAGTAGCCCCTACTATGACAACGCTAAAATGTAGTTGTTTGTTGTAGTAAATATATTTGGGGTTAATGAAGTGAATTTTTTGAAGTTAGTTTTTGGTGAAGGGAGGAAATAGATTTAACGGTAGAAAAATATGCTCTTAAAGTACTTTTTTGTAACTAGTTAGAAAAATAAAAGGAATGAAACTATAAATGGGATATATTAAATTAAATCAATTGATTAATGTATTAGACGATAATGATAGATTACTGGGGTTTATTGAGTACTATAAACATTTAGATATAGACGGTATGCATTATGTTGAATTTAACAGTAAAGAGAATATCATTCATATCAGCACACCCGATCACGATATTCATAAAGAAACTACATGTTTTTTAATTAAATTAAAGTATTATAATGTGCCAATTAACACTGTGAATAGGTCAGCCCATGATTTAAAAAAGTTTCTTGATTTTCTAATGTTTTGGAAAATAAACCTTTTAGAAATTGACTTATTTGTGATAATAGTATCTTTTGTTTCCTACCTTCGAGTATTAAAAAATCAAAGAGCAAATAAAGCTTCAATTCAATGGGCTATAATCGATAAAGTGCCACTTCATCAAAAGGCACTCAATTTTAAAAAATTATCATCTATTAGATATAACAATGAAGGGTTTATGGAGAATGAGTTGTTTGAGGATTTTAAAATTCATACAATTCAAAGTAGTATATACACAGTTTTAGCATATTTAGAATTTCTTCGAGATTTTACATACAAATACAAAGGATTACAAATTGACGTATTACCTACAAAATTATCAAGAGCGTCTAATATTTTAACAGGGACTCTAAAAACAAAAAAAGAGTATGTAACGTATGATGTGAATTCAATTATGCAAGAAGCTGGGATAAACGTTAATAGATTTTCAATTGAACGAATAAAACCACTTTCAGAGGAAATATTTTCGCTTCATGAAATAAATCTTTTTATGAATAGTATCCCCGAAAACGATAAGGTCGCCAAGTTAATGTTTAATATTTTAATGTTTTTTGGTTTAAGAAGAGCTGAGGCATGTAATTTAATGATTAATTCAAGAAATATTCCGCAAGATCTATATTTATGGGATGTTAATGTAGCTAAAAAATGGTTGAAAGAGAATTTGAGAGGGGATATTGAGTATGACATAAAACTAAAAAAATGGGTATGTCACATTATTCGAAGAGAAGCTAGTAACTTTCAATCACAACATAAAAGTATTAATCGTAGAATTCCCTTAATGTTTTCACAGGAAGATTTCTGTTCTGTTCTTTTGGAACACATAATTCTTAGACAAATAACTTTAAATGAGACTAGACATAAACATGATTTTCTTTTCTTCTCGACTTCAAACAATTCTAAAGGAAAACCAATAACTGGTGGAACTATTTATTCCAAATATAATAGTATTAAGAAAAATTCAGGACACGAAGAATTTTTTTCAAAGTATTCCCCGCATACTTTTAGACATTTTTTTGCAACGTATTTAATTAGATATAAGAAGATATCAATTTATGATGTTAGTGTATGGCTAGGGCATAGAAATGAGAAAACAACAAAAAAAGTATACTTACACTATCTACCTCAAGAAAATGACGATGACATAAGCATTGTAGAAGATATGGTTGATGTTTTTCGGAAGAATTAGGTTGAACTTTTATACCAATTAATTGGCGTCACTAAGGAGGAGGAGATTAAATGAGCATTGAATGGGTAGAGGTGGATCATTTACTTGTGAGTGATGAGAAAAGTAAAGAACTGAAACCCGCTCTTAAACTAATTCTTATTGAGTTGAAAAAGGTATTTATTAATGGTGAAAACTGGCTGAATACACCTTTATATAAAAAACAAACAATCGAAAAAAGGAGATATAAGGATATTCATTATTTAATTCCTTGGTCATACCATCAAGGGATATTTACGAATCCTAAATACTCCTTGGATCTGAAGGAATATTTTTTTGGAGGTAGATTTAGTAAGGTAGGTGGTACATTTACAAGATATGCTCTTGCATACGGCTTATTAACAAAAAAAGAAATAGAAAAAATTAAGGAATTATATGAGTGGACAGTAGCAATTGCATATATATCCTTTGCTTCAGTATATTGTTTCTTTATAAATAAACCGTTTAGTGAAATGACAGACGAGGACTTTGATAGAGAGGATCTACATTGGGTTTATTGCTTGAATAAAAATGGTCTTGTAAGCAGAATAGGGATTCAAAATATTAGACTCCAATTGGAATATTCTAATCGTGTATTTAGTATTAAAAGACCATCTCTAACAATTTTTCAAAAATTAAAGAATAATTATACCGAATACAAATGCGTTTTGGAGGATTATTATAAATATTTAATTGCTTCAGGTCTTAAACCGAAAACAGTTTATGAGAAATTTGCAAAGTTAAAATGGTTATTTGAATACTTAGAAATGAATAATATATCATTGTTAAATTTTAGAAATAAAGATTTTTCTATGATCAATCAAAGTATGGAATTGAAAGGTTTTGGTGTTTCGTACAGAATGAAAATTTTATCTAATATAAGGTTGTTTCTTGAGTGGGGTACATTAATTTATGAGTGTTTTCCTACAAAAGTTGAATTTCCAAAACAGTTATTTAAGAATCTAAGTAAAACATGGGAAAAGGAATTAATTGAAGGAGACGGTAAAGCTTTTCCAATTGAAGGTTTAGAAAAAAAGATTATGAATATAGTGTTTAATTTTGAGCCACAAAGCGAAATAGAAGAATTGTGTAAAGAATTTTGGTTGATCGCAGGTAGTTGTCCAACGAGGTTTGAATTTATTAGAAATCTCTCTGTTGATTGTATAAATCCAATGCTAAACAATAATACTTTATATGGCTTAACCTCAGAATATGAGGATAAAGGTGGAAATGTTTACGGTGAATTTCCCATATTTGATCGAATTGGCATAGAAGCAGTATTACGGTTGCAAAAGAGAATTGAAGGAAGCGGGTTTTTACCAATAGAAAATCCCAGAAATAGACTTAAATACGTTCATTTATTTCAACTTGGGAAAGCACCTTTCATTCTTTCAGGGTATTTAATTAGAACGTTCCTACACGAAAAGATTTTACTTAATATTCCTGAAATTGAAAGTTATATAAATGAAGGAAATGAAAAGTTTGAAATTGGATCGCATGGATTTAGACATTACATAGCAACAACAGTTATGGTGAAAACTCGTGATATAAAAGCTGTTCAGTACATTCTGGGTCATCATGATGTCACCATGACAAAATTATATTTGAGAAGTAAAGTTTCAAAAAATACCCTTCTATATTCTATTTTAGATGGATATGAAAAGAAAGAGTTATCAGGGAAATTTTATCTTAGTCTTATAGACATTCTATTTAATGAAGAGTTAACTAATTATGAAATGTTAAATGCGCTGTCAACACAGATGGAAGTAAATTTATTTTTAAAACAGTTTGGTAGAAAACGAGATATGGGTTGGTGTATGACAGAAGAGAGTTGTGATAATTTCTATCGTTGTTGGAGCTGTGAACACTTTTTATTAAGGAAAGAGGAGATTGAGGAAGCGATTGATAAGTTAGCAAAGCATATTATTGAGCATAAAAAATTAATAAATGAGAGTAGAGACTTTAAATACAATAATCCTATAGCAACAGACTCCATAAAAAAAATCGCTTTGATTCAGAAAAGGATTATGGACTTAGGCCTTAAACCAGAAAAAATATGGCAAATGGTTCAAAATACCCTATTGGGGAAAGACATCAAGGAGGTGCTTAAGGATGTCTGAAATAATTGTTCAGGGTAATTTAACAGATCGAGTTCTCATAAATAATACGTCAATTAGGATGTATACAAACGATCATTTTAATGATGTTGAATTAAAAGCGTTGTTCAAAAATGTGAATATGGAGTTCAGAAAATGTAGAACCATCCCTGTTAATGAACTCTTACATAATGCTAGCATACCATCCTACGTAAAACAGAAGAGAATAAGATATCTGAGAATGTTGGCTTTTTTTCAAAGATATCGATTTTCACTTGAAGAAATTTTTGATATGAAAAAAACTATAAGAAGATTCAAGTATCCAATTGAAATAATGCCTAACTTTCATATTCTCAATAAACTTTTAAGTCAACATTATCAAAATTGGTTTAAGCATCACGGTGAAGATAATAAAATATTTGAAAAGATAAAAGACGTACTGGAATCATTGGTTTTACGATTGTGGTTAGCGGGTTATGGTTTAGTACAGGGAGTTGGTCTTGAACCACTTACGAATGAAACATTATTGAACGTGCTAGATAAATTAGAAGTTGGTAGCACAACTCGGTCTTTGTATAGAAATGCTTGTATCTTTTTAAGTTATGCATTGTTAAACGAGTCGAATTCCTTGATAAATGAACCAATTAAAATAAGGGTAAAACAGACGGTGTTGGAATTAGAGAAGAAGCGTTGGAATCAAACCCTCGATATGTATCCGATAGAATTAGCAAAGATATTTAAAGAATATGTTTTTAATGTCTTATACCGGCGTACTAAAGGACAACTCATTGTTGAAAACAAAGATTCAGAAGGGCGTTTACAAAGAAAAACTCTGGCAAAGATTACTACAAGTACTTTTAAAAATCACTCTAGATCACTTTCTTCTTTATGTACTTATTTAAGTAAATGCAATTGTTTAACGATAGATGATGTATTAAAAGGGAAATTATTTGAAGTGTTCTATTTGATAACTGAAAATTACAAAAAAACAACCTTAAAACAATACAGCAGCTCTACAAAGAGTTGGCTTGAATACTATTTTAATGAAAATAAATTAGCTGTAAACATCTCCACAGTTATCCCAACAACAAGGATAGGAAAGAAGAATACGAGATATGGAAAGCATATAGATTTTATACAAGCAACAAAATTGATAGAAGTACTACTAGATGATCAATCACCATATCATAAGGATAATGATTTATTAAACTTTAGAAATAGAAGAGTGTGTTTAATTCAGCTGGAAACAGGAAAAAGAATTCATGAGGTAGCGGTGCTGAAAAAGAATTGTTTAATAAAAAATAAATACAATGATGTTTTTATAGAGTTTCATAAAACTAAAAGTGGTAAACCAAGCAGAGTTTCATTATCAAAAGAGGGACAAAGATGGATTCATCAATTACAGGAACTTTCTCCAATTTTACCCATTGATATAGATTCAAAATTTTATTTGTTTGGGGATGATCTAAATACATATAGGTTATTGGCGGATCATACAAATTTAGCTCCTTATTCAAGGGAGAGTCTTAAATACTATCTGAGTGACTTGCAAAAAAAGATTTGGGGAGATAGTCCACCTGGGGGAAGGTTTTTTTCTACCCATGATATGAGAAGAATGTGTGCGACCTATATGAAGCTGAAGGGATATAATGAAGTAGAAATAGCAGATAGATTGGGACAAGAAAATCTTAAATCGCAATTTACATATACTTTAACAATGGGAAATGAGACTTTACAAAAGTATAGTGAAATAGCTCAAACAGGATTATATGGAATAAAGCTAGATTTTAATTCAAATGTAGTTAAGGATTATCATACAATTGATGCTGAAGAGGTATTGGGACAAACCTCGATGATAATTGATAACCTAGAAGATGAAAAAATCGCAAAAAAATTTATTGAAAAAATCTTTCGAGAAGTAGGAGATATAGATTTTTCTAATAATAAATTACACAAAAGCAGTGAAATGATATCTGGATACCCATTGAGGACACATAACTGTAAGGCACATACAAGAGTAACTTGTTTTCACACCTCATTAAAATGTTATAAATGTGATAAATATAGTCCAGAAAAAGACACGCTGTTAAATCATAAATCTGAAATAGTACGTTGGATTGTATTTCTTCATCATAATGAATCTTTATTAAAACAGGCAAAAGATTTGGTTGAAAAAAGAGTATTGCCTCATAAAATTGATGGTATAAAAACAGACCTTGATGAGGCTTTCGGGAAATTATTTGTTAAATTTGATTCAGTTGATGCTAACGATGTAAATAATATAGAAAAAGAATTATATGGAGTAGCAAAAAAATATATAAAAAGATATTATAAACAATTTCCTAATCCTACTGTTGCACAAATGGATATGTTTTTGGAAAAGGGTGATATTAATGGCCAAAGTAAAATTTGAGCAGGATTCTTTATCAAAGGCGGCGGCAAGTGTAAAGAGGACAATTTTACGTAGGGCGAAAAATGGTGCATATTTGGATGAAAAGTTAAATAAAACTACAATATTGAATAAGATATCAGCTTCTTTGAACGTTACAACTAGAAGTTTATATAGCGAAAGTCGAAAGAATTACTTAGATGAGTGGTTTAGAAAATTACTTGAAGCGATAGAAGATGAGAATATGAATTTATTAAGAGAAAGCGGACTTTCTTCATTAGAAGAGCTAAAGAATCATACAATTGAAGAACTACAAGAAGAAATACAAGAATTAAAAAAACTAATAAAAGCTTATCAAATAAAAGTACAAAAGAACCAAGTCTTGATAGAAGATTTATTGAAAAACGAAGTGCAGAGGTACGAAAGACTATAAGTCTGTTAATGGAAATTATTGATTTATTTATAAAATGAGTTAAGTTGAGATGAAATTGATTATTTGAAAGAACGTTTAAGTGTTTATTGCAAATTAAATTTGAAACTTGCTAAAAGCTTCTTCGTATTTAATAGGGGGAAAATAATATTCACTAAAAAACTTACTATTTTAAAGGGATTTTTATTACAATAGAATTGTATAAGAAAATAGATATGCTGAGGAGCGAAGTCATCTTGAGTAAATTAACCTTACAAGAACTTGAATCACATCTGTGGAAATCAGCAGATATCCTTCGGGGATCTGTTGATTCCAGTGACTATAAAAATTACATATTTGGTTTACTGTTTTTAAAGCGTTTAAGCGATACCTTTGCAGAGCAAAGAAGTAATCTTGTTCAAGAGCACGGAAAAGAAATCGGCACGGTACTTGCTGATGATCCAGAACAATACCAATTTTTTGTACCAAAAAAGGCACAGCGGGAAGAAATTCGTAAGTGTGCAGAAGATATTGGCTCTGCCATTAATGTGGCTTTTGAATCACTTGAAAATGAAAATGCAACGCTTGAAGGGGTATTAACACCTATTGATTTTAACCGTAAAGAAATTTTGACAGATAGCGTATTGCAACGATTGTTGCAACATTTCTCTTTATTAGATCTAACTAATAAAAATTTATCCGAACCTGATATGTTGGGGCGTGCCTATGAGTATTTAATTAAAATGTTTGCGGACGATGCAGGTAAAAAGGGTGGTGAATTCTATACTCCTACTAAAGTGGTTGAGTTAATAGTTAAATTAATTAAACCAGAAGAGGGTATGCGTGTTTATGATCCTACTTGCGGATCTGGAGGTATGCTGATTCAATCTATAGATTATGTAAAAGAGCATGGGGGCAATCCTCAATCTTTATCCTTATATGGCCAGGAAAAGAATCTTGGGACTTGGTCTATTGCTAAAATGAATTTATTGCTCCATGGTTTACCAGATCACCGGATTGAAAAAGGTGATACTATCCGTCATCCGAAACTAATTGAAGATGGAGAAATTATGTTATTTGATCGAGTGATTGCAAATCCTCCATTTTCTTTGAAGGAATGGGGGCGTGAAGAAGCTGAGTATGATCCATATGGTCGTTTTCAATACGGGATACCTTCGAAAAATGCTGGGGATTATGCCTTTATTCAACATATGGTTGCTTCACTAAAATCAAATGGTGTTGCGGGTGTTGTTATGCCACATGGTGTTTTATTCCGTGGTGGAGCTGAAGGAAAGATTCGTCAAGGATTGCTGGAAGCAGATTTATTAGAAGCGGTTGTAGGTCTTCCTTCTAATCTCTTTTATGGTACTGGCATTCCAGCTTGTATATTAATTTTCAACCGAAATAAACCTAAAGAACGTAAAGAAAAGGTATTATTTATTGCTGCTGAAGGTGATTTTCAAGAAGGGAAAAGCCAGAATACATTGCGTGAGGAGGATATTCAAAAAGTTGTTACTACCTTTGACGCATATACAGATGTTGAGAAATATGCACGTGAAGTATCTTTAATTGAAATTAAAGACAATGATTATAACTTGAATATTACTCGTTATGTTGATAAATCAGAAGATGAGGAGCAAGTGGATTTATCAGCTGTACTTAAAGATATTAAAGAGTTGGAAGAGAAGCAAGTCAACATTAAGATAAAGTTAAATAAGTACTTAAAAGAAATTGGAATTGGTGAAGTGTGATGGTAGCAGAAATTAAGTCTATTCGAGAAGGATATAAGATGACGGAGCTAGGCGAAATCCCAGTGAACTGGGAAATCGTTAGTATAGGAGAAATTGCCTCGGAAAAATCAGAGAGAGCTGGTGAGAAAGAGCTAAAAGTGCTGTCTGTTACAAAATATGATGGGATTGTTGCGGCAAGTGAGTATTTTAATAAAACAGTTGCTTCCAGGAATACATCAAATTATAAAATGGTACGTAAAGGGGACTTTGCATATGCAACTGTTCACCTCGATGAAGGCTCTATTGGATTAAGTAATTTTGAAATTGGAATTGTAAGCCCTATGTATACAGTGTTTAGGGCGAACTCGGAAAGAGTAGATTTTTCCTTTTTATTTTCACTATTAAAATCACATCGCATGATGAATATATATCAGCTTATTGGTCAGGGGGGAGTCGATCGTCGCCGGTCCATTGCATTTAAAACATTATCAGAGACTAGAGTGGCACTGCCCTCTTTAGAGGAACAGCAAAAAATTGCTGAAATTCTTTCTAACGTAGATGAGCAAATTGAGATCACTGATCAAAAGATTGTTAAAACGAAAGAACTTAAAAAAGGCTTGATGCAGCAATTGCTGAACAAAGGGATTGGACATACTGAATTTAAGAAGCCGAAGTTCGGGAGTATTCCAGTTGAGTGGGAAGCTAAGACTGTTGGTGAACTAATAAAATTTGAGGGTGGTCAGCAACCTCCTAGAAAATATTTTATAAATGAAAAAAAAGAAGGATATATTAGACTTATTCAAATTAGGGATTATAAGACGGACAAATATAAAACCTACATTCCAATTGAAATGGCAAAACGTTTTTGTGAAGAAGAAGATATTATGATAGGAAGATATGGTCCACCAATTTTTCAAATTTTAAGAGGTATAAAGGGGTCATACAATGTGGCCTTAATAAAGGCTACTCCTAATAATAAATTGCAAAAAAATTACGCTTATTATTATCATTTGTAATGAACAACTTTTTAATTTAATTGAAAGGTTATCACAGAGAACGTCAGGACAAACAGGAATTGATATGGAAGCATTAAAATCCTATCCTTTACCTTTGCCTCCAATAGAAGAACAACAAAAAATTGTTGAAATTCTTTCATCTGTGGATGAACAAATTACAAGTTATCAACAAGAAAAAGAAAAATATAAAGAACTAAAAAAAGGTTTAATACAAAAACTATTAACTGGGGAAATTAGGGTGACGGTGTAAACCGTTTCCCTTATTACATGGGGGAGAAAAAATGAAACCTTTAGAATATACGGAAGTGGAATTACCTTTTATTGAACAATTACAAAGCTATGGCTATACATATATTAAAGGCTCAGAGTTAGACGCAGAACGTAATGGCAGAGGTAGTATTGTTTTAGAAGGATATTTAGCAAAAGCAATTCGAAGGTTAAATAAATGGATTAGCGAAGTGAATATAGAAAAGGTTGTAAAACAGTTGGTAACTCTTCAATCTGAGGATTTATGGGATGCCAATAAAACCTTATTTGACTGGTTATTTGGTCAAGGGATTTCTATTCTTCAAGATTTGGGTAGCGGGAAAAAAATCATACGGTACGTCTATTCGATTTTGAAAATATTTATAATAATGATTTTTTGGTTGTCAACCAAATTTCCTATATCAATGCAAATGGAATGATTCGGCCGGATATTGTTATTTATATCAATGGGCTTCCTCTTGTATTGGTGGAATGTAAGAGCCCTAAATTGAAATGGGATCAGCAATTACCAGAAGGAGTTCGTCAGTTTGATCGCTATCAAGAGACGAATGAAAAATTATTTTGGTACAATCAGATGTTGATTGTTACAAGTCGTGACCGGGCACGTGTAGGGACTATTTTGGCTAGACCACAACATTATGCACTCTGGAAAGATCCTTACCCATTAACCGTGGAGGAAGTAGGTAAGAATAGGGCTCAAGATATCTTGGTTGCCGGTATGCTTCGAAGAGAAGCCATTATGGATTTAATGCGGAATTTCATTGTCTTTGATGGAAATGTGAAAAAGCTCGCCCGTTATCAGCAATATCGCGCTGTAAATAGGACAATTGATCGAATTGTCAACGAGGATATCCCTTCTCTTCGAGGTGGAGTAGTGTGGCATACGCAAGGATCTGGAAAATCTTTAACCATGGTATATTTAGCTATGAAATTACGTCGAGTGAAAAATCTTGCAAACCCAATGATTGTAGTTGTGACCGATCGTCAGGATTTGGATGAGCAAATCACAAAAACTTTTCAGCAGTGTGGGTTTCCTAATCCAACACAAGCTACTTCAGTAGCGGATTTGAAACTTCAGTTAGGAAAAGGGCCTGGAACCACAGTGATGACCTTGATTCAAAAATTCCAAGGAGATGAAAAGGAAGAAGGCACACTTTCTTTTCCAGTCCTTTCAGAAGCAAAGAATATCATTATTATGACGGATGAATCGCATCGGTCTCAATATAAAGGATTAGCCATGAACATGAGAAAAGCTTTACCGAATGCGACTTTTATTGGCTTTACTGGAACTCCAATTGATAAAAAGACACATTCTACAACAGGGAAATTTGGTTCGTATATTGATAAATATACGATTGAACAAGCTGTGGAAGATGGAGCTACGATTCCTATTTATTATGAATCTCGCTTGCCCAATGTTCATATAAAAGGGGATTCTTTGGATGAAATGTTTAATCGGGTATTTTATGACTATGATGAGGATACACGTGAAAAAATTAAGCAAAAGCATGTTAATGAAGCATTAATCTTAACGGCACCTGAAAGGATGGACGAAATCGCACTGGATATTGTACGTCACTTTGAATCTCATATTCTAGTAAATGGATATAAGGCACAAGTGGTCGCTGTTTCTAGAACGGCAGCTGCAAAATATAAGACGCTCATTGATCAATATGCAGCTGGTCAATTTGAAACAGCTGTTATTTATTCAGCTGGGCATAATGATGAAAAAGATCTTCGCGATTATCATATTACAAAAGAACAAGAAAAATCTTTAATTGAACGATTTAAAAGGCCTTTTTCAGAAGATAAATTAGCAATGCTGATTGTATGTGATAAGCTTTTGACAGGATTTGATGCTCCTGTGGAACAAGTCATGTATCTTGATAAACCGATACGGGAACATAACTTGCTTCAAGCAATTGCAAGAACCAATCGCCGCTATGATGACAACAAAACCTACGGTCTCATTGTTGATTATTTTGGTGTTTCTCGTTTTTTAGATGAGGCACTTGATATTTTTAGTTCAAATGACGTTAGAGGTGCGCTTCAGTCCATTGATGAAGAGTTACCGCGTCTAGAACAACGACATCGCTCTGCGATGCGATTTTTTGATGGGCTGAATAGAACTCAGCGTGAAGAAAGCATTCTTCGTCTGGCTGATGAAGATATCCGTTCTGATTTTGAAGTGACTTACAAGCGCTTTGCTGAAAGTATGGATAAAGTGATGCCGAGTCCTAAGGCTGAACCATTTGTTAATGACTTAAAGTATTTAGGTTTAATTCGTCAATTAGCTAAATCACGTTTTCTTATAGATGACGGACTCGATATTTCAAATTGTGGGGAAAAAGTACGCGATCTAGTATATAAACATTTGCAATCCGAAGGAATTGAGGTTCGTGATCCAGTTTCTATTTTAGATGTTTCGTTTAAAGAAGAAGTTGAACAAAATATGTTACCAGAAACCAAGGCGGCGCAAATTGAACATGCAATTAAACGAGAGATCTCAGTTCGGATGGAAGAAGACGAAGTTTTTTATACTTCTCTTAAGAAAAAAGTGGAGAATTTATTAGAACAGTTTAAAGAGCGACAAATGAGTGTCTATGAACTTTTAGAAAAACTTTATTCTGCCAGAGAAGAGATTTTGAACAAGGTAGAAGGACAAACCAAGAGTGGATTAAAGCCAGAGGAAGAACCGTACTTTAATAAATTAGTAGAAGTATTTGAAGGAAACAAAGAAAAAGAAGAGTTAAAAGAAATTGCTACGGAGATTCATCGATTTATAGATGAACGTGTAACTGGGATACCGGATTGGACCTACAAAAAAGATTTTAAACGAGCTTTAAATGCAGATTTAAAAGTCAAGCTATTAAAGAAAAATATGTCAATGAGTGATGCTTCAATGCTGGTGGGATATTTTACAGCTTTAGCAGAAGTGCAATACGGATAAAAAAATGATCAGAAACCAGGGATGGTTTCTGATCATTTTTTATACGTTTAGGGTTCTACCATTAATTCTGAGCCATTCTTTTCGTTGTTCATAATCTGGGAGTAGCATCCGTAGAGTCTCCCAATATTCTTTGGAATGGTTCATATGCTTCAAATGAACTAGTTCATGGGCTAATACATAGTCAATCACAGACGTAGGGGCTAAAAATATTCGCCAATTTAATAAGATGTTACCAGTAGGTGTACAGCTTCCCCATCGTTGTTCTTGATCTTTAATAATGATTTTTTGCGGTTCCTTCTGAAGTTTTAAGGTGAATCGTTTTAAGCGATCCTGTGCAAATTTATTTGCTCGTTTTTTAACCCAATTTACGAATAATGGATATAAAATTTCTCGATGTTTATCTTCAGAAATCCCTTTTGGCAGTTCTGCCAAAAATCGGCTTTGATAAAAGTGAAAGGCGGGTTCATTTATATTTGTTTTAATGACTTTAAGCCGATATTGTCGGCCGAGATAAGGAAGTTTTTCGCCAGACAAAAAAGATCGCTGTGAAACGCTTGTATGTATCTCGTTGAAATCAGAAAGTTGTTTGATAATCCAAACAGCTTTTTTATGTAAGGTGGTTTCAATTTTTTCCATATTTATATCGGAAGGAGATATAACAGTTACTCCATGCTGGTCAACAGAAATAGATAACGTTTTGCGCCGGCTGCTTTTTGTTAGTGTATACGGTATCGTTTGATTTCCAAACTGGATCGAAAGCATCAATCATCTCCCTTTCTAATGTTTATTATAACAGGCGATTAGATTCTAACAAACATAAGATTGCATAGTAGAGTCTAATCATATAATAAGCAATTGGAATTTCTCTATTCTTAATGTCTTGCAAAATTTGTATTGATTCTTTCATGGTATAATCTGTTAAAAAAATTGTTTAAGGGGAATGATATTTTTGAAAAGTAAGAGAATCATTTTATGCGGAAGTTCTAATTGAGGATAGCGTGCTAGTTATTGTTCGTAATTTTTTATTTTGCGGAGGTTGTTAACGGAAGAGTTAGAGGCTTAATTATATATCTTTAATATAATTAAGTACAGGTGGTTAGAGTAGCCTTAAAAGCCGCCAATTCTCAATGTGATTTTTAAATTTATGAAAGAAAAAATCAAATAAAATGCACTAAACTTGCCATTCTTCAAAAAAAAATATACTTACTATTCATAATAAAAGAATGCGGCCAGATTATCGGAATTGAAGTGCTTGATCATATTATAATAGGTGACCATAAATTCGTGAGTTTAAAGGAAAAAGGTCATATTTAAGACTATGCTTTTTACTTATTTTGTTTTATAATGTGATTTATGAGTTTTTTGTAGAAATTTATCTACAAAAAGGATAAAGATATAAAAAACGTACTGTTTTTATAATATAAATTAAGAAAAAATGAGTCCGTGAAAACAAGAAAGGAAGATAAATAATATGTTTGGATTTGGTGGATTTACTCGCGATCTTGGAATAGACTTAGGAACTGCGAACACGCTTGTATATGTAAAAGGAAAAGGTGTAGTTTTACGTGAACCTTCAGTAGTGGCGTTACAAACTGATACGAAACAAATCGTTGCTGTAGGTAGCGACGCAAAACAAATGATTGGTCGTACACCAGGGAACGTTGTGGCACTTCGCCCGATGAAAGACGGTGTAATTGCTGATTACGAAACAACTGCAACAATGATGAAATATTACATTCAACAAGCTCAAAAATCAAACGGTTTCTTCTCACGTAAGCCGTATGTAATGGTATGTGTACCATCTGGTATTACAGCTGTAGAAAGACGTGCAGTAATCGATGCGACTCGTCAAGCGGGTGCTCGTGATGCTTATCCTATCGAAGAGCCATTTGCAGCAGCAATTGGTGCAAACTTACCTGTTTGGGAACCAACTGGTAGTATGGTTGTTGATATCGGTGGTGGTACAACAGAAGTTGCAATTATTTCTCTAGGTGGTATTGTAACAAGCCAGTCAGTCCGTGTTGCTGGTGATGATATGGACGATTCAATCATTCAGTACATTAAGAAAAGCTATAACTTAATGATCGGTGAAAGAACAGCTGAAGCATTAAAATTAGAAATTGGTTCTGCAGGCGAGCCAGAAGGTATCGAGCCTATGGAAATTCGCGGTCGTGATTTAGTAAGTGGTTTACCAAAAACAGTACTAATTCAGCCAGAAGAAATTGCAGATGCATTAAAAGATACAGTAGATGCGATTGTAGAATCAGTTAAAAATACGTTAGAAAAAACTCCACCTGAATTAGCGGCTGATATTATGGACCGCGGTATCGTATTAACAGGTGGCGGGGCATTACTACGTAATTTAGATAAAGTAATTAGTGAAGAAACGAAAATGCCAGTTCTTGTTGCAGAAGATCCATTAGATTGCGTAGCAATTGGAACAGGTAAAGCATTAGACAATATCGATCTTTTCAAAACTGCTGCTCGATAATATTGCAAAATAAAAATCAGTGAAATTAAGAGGGTGTGAACGTGCCACAGTTTTTCTTAAACAAAAGATTAATTGTTTTGTTGGTTAGTATTATTCTTCTCGTGGCATTGATTGGAATCTCATTGAAAGAACGGAACAGTTTAACATGGCCAGAGCAGTTTGTTAAAGATACTGTCGGTGTTGTAGAACGTGTATTCCAAAAGCCAGCGAAATACGTAGCTGGATTCTTCGAAAATGTAGAGGATGTAAAGCGCACGTATGAAGAGAATAAAGAATTAAAAGCAAAATTAGATAATTATGCAGGTCTATCAGGGAAAGTAAAACAATTAGAAGATGATAACAAGAAGCTACAAGAGCTAACGGGTAAAAAAGAGTTAAATAGCGGGTATACTGAAATTCCAGCTACTGTTGTTTCTCGTAATCCAGATAAATGGTACGATTTAATTGGAATTGATAAAGGGGCACAGCAAGGAATTAAAAAAGATATGGCTGTAGTAACTTCACAAGGGTTAGTTGGAAGAGTGAAAAGTGTATCTCAGTTTACATCATCAGTAGAATTACTAAGTTCTATGAGCCGAACAAATCGCGTTTCTGCTATTGTACAAGGGCAAGAGAAAATCTTTGGATTGATTGAAGGTTATGACAAAGAAAAGCAATTACTTCTTTTCACAAAGATTGGCTCTGATGCACCGGTAGATAAAGATCAACTAGTTGTAACATCTGGACTGGGTGATATTTTCCCGAAAGGTCTTGTAATTGGAAAAATCGTTGAAGTTCAGCCGGATGCATATGGCTTAACAAAAACAGCTTATGTAAAACCTGCCGCTGATTTAAATGACGTAGAGCATATTACGGTTGCTAAACGTGCAACACCTTCAGCGCCATTAGAATAGGAGGAGAAGAAGAGATGATGAAGATATTAAAAAGAGCAGCTCTTCCTCTTTTGCTCCTTTTTGTGTTTCTATTTGAAAATATGTTTGCTACTGTTGTTCCAACGGATGTGTTTTGGAAAGACAGCATAGCAGCACCGCATTTCTTTATAATCGTCTTATGTTTTATTACAGTGTATTATAGTCCGGTCCAAGGGATTTATTACGGACTATTATTTGGCTTCTTATTTGATACCGTATACACAGAACTTGTCGGGATATATATTTTTGCTTATCCGATTTTAGCTTATTTAGTATATAGTGTGATGAAAGTACTACAATTGAATTTATTTATTGTTGTTTCTATCATATTAGCTAGTGTTGTAGCACTAGAGTATTATGTGTATGGATTCTTAACTTTATTAGGACGTACTCATATGCCAGCGTATGTCTTTTTCACAGATCGTCTCCTTTCTACTTTATTGTTAAATGCTATTTTCTTATTGATAGTTTGTTTCCCACTGAGACGATATATAGTGCGTCTTTCAAAAGCGATGGAAGAAAAAGAAAAAAGGATTTTCTAATTTTATGTCGAATTGAATCGGTGGGGTGAACTTTAGTGGAAGAAAAAAAGCAACAAAATGTAACGATAAAAGGGACAAAAGATGGGATAACGCTTCATTTAGATGATTGTTGTTCATTCTCAGAATTATTGGTGGAATTAGACGAAAAACTTTCTACACATTACTACGATGGTGATGGACGCTCTTTAATTGAAGTGCATGTGAAAGTAGGAAATCGTTATTTAACAGAAGTCCAACAAGAAGAGATTCGTACGTTAATTCGTAATAAAAAGAATCTTGTTGTGGATTCAATTGAAAGTGATGTTATCACTAAAGCAGAAGCAATAGCTTGGAAAGAAGAAACAGAAATTGTCCCTATTTCCAAAATTGTTCGTTCTGGACAAGTTTTACATGTAAAAGGAAATTTGTTGTTAATTGGAGATGTTAATCCAGGCGGAACGGTTATCGCTGGGGGGAATATTTTTGTCGTAGGATCATTAAGAGGAATTGCACATGCTGGGTATTATGGGGATTCGGATGCTGTAATCGCTGCATCTGTTATGAACCCGATGCAACTTCGAATTAGTGATGTGGCAATGCGGGCTCCGGAAGAGAAAGAAGACGGAGCGGAGGCGGCAGAATGTGCGTATATTAATGAGAACAATCACATTGTTGTCGATCGCCTGCAACTTCTCACTCATCTTAGACCTAATTTAACAAAGTTAGAAAGGGGAATTGTATAGCTGTGGGAGAGGCAATAGTAATTACATCTGGAAAAGGCGGAGTAGGTAAAACTACTACATCTGCGAACATTGGTACGGCCCTAGCGTTATCTGGAAAGAAAGTGTGCTTAATTGACACAGATATCGGTCTTCGAAATTTAGACGTAGTAATGGGGCTGGAAAATCGTATTGTATTTGATCTTGTTGATGTCGTTGAAGGGCGTTGCCGTTTACCTCAGGCTCTTATTAAAGACAAACGTTTTGATGATCTTTATTTATTACCTGCAGCACAAACGAGTGATAAATCAGCGGTAACACCTGAACAAATGGATGAATTAATACAAGTATTACGTCAAGATTATGATTACATATTAATCGATTGTCCTGCGGGGATTGAGCAGGGATTTAAAAATGCGGTAGCTGGTGCGGATAAAGCGATCGTTGTTACGACTCCAGAAGTATCCTCAATGCGCGATGCGGATCGTATTATTGGGCTTTTAGAAAAAGAGGATATTGAACCACCGAAACTTGTTATTAATCGTGTACGTAGTCATATGCTTCATGAACAGGATATGTTAGATGTTGATGAAATTGTACGTACATTGTCAATCGAGCTTCTTGGTGTTGTCGAGGATGACGATGAAGTTATTCGAGCTACAAATACAGGTGAACCTGTGGCGTTGCAACCAAGCGGAAAAGCAGCGTTGGCTTATCGTAATATTGCAAGACGCTTGTTAGGTGAGAATGTACCATTACAAGCATTTGAACAAGAAAAGATATCGGTATTTGCAAAGGTGAAAAACTTCTTTGGAATCCGTTAAGAGCACTTCGCACATATGCGAAGTGCTTTCTTTTTTCTTCACACGAATATCTTTCTTTCTTAGCTCATACATATGTACAAACTGTATACAACTGTTTCTAATGAAATTAGCTTAACGAAAGAAAGGAGACGGTATGAAGAATAGACGCGTAGAAGAAATTAAAAAGCGGATTGCAAAAAGGAAGGCCGAGCAAGAAAGGATGGAGGAAGAGCAGTATTTTAACGGAGGGAATTTTGATAGTGAAGCAGTATTTATTGAAGATGGAGAAAAGGAAATGCATCCTTTATTTCGAAAGGAAGTCTTTTTCTTCAAAGTTTTATTATCAGCAATATTAGTTCTTTCGGTTGCTATTTTATATAAGAATGCTCCTTCTTCATTCAATGGAGCTAAAGCTGTTACAGAAAAAGTGATGAAAGAGGAATTTCAGTTTGCTACTGTAGCGAAATGGTACGAAAAGCAATTTGGAAAACCGCTCGTATTCTATTCGCCGAACGAGAAAAAAGAAGGAAGTATTCAGCAAAAAGATTATGCAATTCCTGCTTCTGGAAAGGTAATGCAAGGGTTTCAAAAAAATGGCCAAGGTGTATTTGTCCAAACAGCTACAAATGCAAAAGTGGAGTCAGTAAATGAAGGGTTAGTTGTTTTTGCAGGCAAGAAAGAGGAACTTGGAAATACAGTTCAAATTCAACATGCAGATGGTACGGAGTCATGGTATGCAAACTTAAACGATATGTCAGTGAAATTATATGATTACGTTTCAAAGAAACAAAAAATTGGAACGGTGAGTAATGATACAAATGATAAAAATGGAAAGTTTTATTTCGCGATAAAAAAGAATGAAAAATTTATTGATCCGATCCAGGTGATATCATTTGATTAAATATAGGGACGTTTTAACGAAAATTTCCGTGCATCCATTATTTTGGGTTATTATTGTCATTGGTATTTTTACTGCGCGTTTTAAAGAGTTACTACTGTTATTTTGTATTGTTCTTATTCATGAACTTGGGCATGCTTTTGCAGCAGCACACTATAATTGGCGTATAAAAAGAATTCAGCTTTTGCCGTTTGGTGGCGTTGCCGAGCTTGAGGAACATGGTAATAAGTCATTGAAAGAGGAACTTGTTGTCGTAATTGCAGGACCGATTCAACATGTTTGGATGATGCTGGTAGGTTATATGTTGTTCGAAGCCGGTTGGCTGAATACAGATTTATATTATTTCTTTATGTGGAATAATATAATTATTTTAGCATTTAATTTACTCCCTATTTGGCCGTTAGATGGCGGGAAAGTATTGTTTAATGTATTATCATATCGTTTCCCTTATTTACAAGCACATGAAAAGATGATGCAATTGTCATGTGTTTTTTTTGGTGTAATATTAGGATGGCAGTTACTCTGGAATAGTAACAATATTATGATGTGGGTACTACTCATATTTTTAGCAGTGTCATTATATCAAGAGTGGAAACAAAGACGGTATGCATTTATGCGTTTTTTATTAGAACGTTATTATGGAAACAAAAGAGGAATCGAAAAGATTGCACCTATTGAAGTGCAAACGGAAGATCGTTTATATACGATCTTCACAAAATTTCGTAGAGGATATAAGCATTCTATTATCGTCCGTGGAAAATATAAAGAGCATTACACATTGGATGAAAATGAATTGCTCTATGCATATTTTACTGAAAAACGAACAACTTCATCAGTTGAAGAATTAATCGGTTAGTGTTGACGATAGCACTAACCTTTTATTATTGTAAAAGCAAAGAAGATTATAAAGTGAGGAAATAATTTTGAAAACGTTATATGTGAATTACGCTGGTTCGGAAAAGCGCGTTGCAATTGAAGAGAAGAAAAAAATTGTTGAGTTTTTATGGAAACGTAATGAAGAGCAAGAGATTGTTGGGCATATTTATGTTGGACGTGTCGTAAGAACAATTGCTGGAATGAATGCAGCTTTTGTAAACATCGGTTTAGAAAAACATGCTTACCTTTCATACGATGATGTACCATCTTCTTATCGTATACATGAAGGGCAAGCGATACTCGTACAAGTTGCGAAAGAGGCAATTGATACGAAAGGGCCTAAATTGACAGCGAATATAGAATTTACCGGGAAATATGTCGTTTATATGCCGTTTGGTGAGATGCGCGCTGTTTCTCGAAAAATAAAAAATAATAAAAGAAGACAACAATTACTCCAAATTGAAATAGAGGGAACGGGGGGATACATTTTCCGTTCTGCTTCTGAAAAAGGAGCAATTGAAGAAATACAAGCTGAAATGCAAGAGTTACAACAGTTGTATGAAGAGTTAAAAAGAAAAGAGGGCCAAGGAAAGGCGCCGTTATTACTTCATCGACCGGCGACCTTTTTAGATCGTGTATTTCAAGAGAACCCAATTGAAACCATTGAAAAAGTAGTTGTAGATACAAGAAGTATAGTAAAAGAATTAGAAGACAAAATTGGAAAAGAAAAAGTATCTTTTTATAATGAAAAGTCTTCGATGTTTAACCATTTTGGAATAGAGCGTGAAATTGAGAAAGCACTTCAAAAAATTGTTTGGCTTTCAAATGGTGCTTATTTAATTGTAGAACAAATGGAGACGATGACTGTAATTGATGTGAATACGGGCAAGTTTACGGGAAAACAAAATTTACAAGATACAGTACTTCGCACAAATGAGATGGCAGCTGAAGAAATTGCACGCCAATTAAGAATTCGTGATATTGGTGGTATGATATTAATTGATTTTATTAATATGAAAAAAAGAGAAGATAAAGAAAAGGTAAGAGAATGTCTCATAGCTGCTATGCAAGATGACCGCACATATACAAGGGTGCTCGGCTTTACGGAGCTAGGGATTTTGGAAATGACACGTAAACGTAAAAAGCATTCTTTACGAGACGTATTATTAAAAGAGTGTGTACCTTGCAAAGCGACGGGTTATGTGATGTCGCATGAAACAATTGCGTATGAGTTAGAGAGAGAACTAATCACATATGGCAATATAGAAGATGAAGCGGTATTAATCGCTGCGCCTAAAGAACTGCAAAAACAGTTTTTGCAAAAAGAATTACAAAAAAATATTCCATTTGAAATTTATTTCAAAGATGATAATATCGAAAAGTATGCTATCGTTCGTTTTGGAAGTAAAAAAGAAATTGTAGAGCGGAAAAAATAGTTAGCAGAACATTTATTGACAACCGTCTATGATTCATGATAACATCTTTATGTTATAGTTTATAGCACCTAAACGGCTATATGCTACAACCGCACAAGACAGGTTCCCTAAAGGCATTTATGTCTACCTCGTTTTTGGCGAGTCTTAGTAATTAAGAGGAGGTGCAAGTATGTACGCAATTATCGAAACAGGTGGAAAACAAATTAAAGTTGAAGCTGGTCAAGCAATCTACATTGAAAAATTAGATGTTGAAGCTGGTGAAACTGTTACTTTTGACAAAGTTCTTTTCGTTGGTGGCGAAAACGTTAAAGTTGGTAGCCCAGTTGTAGAAGGTGCAACAGTTACTGCGAAAGTTGAAAAACAAGGTCGCGCTAAGAAAATTATCGTTTTCAAATACAAAGCGAAAAAGAACAATCGTAAGAAACAAGGTCATCGTCAACCTTACACTAAGCTAGTTGTTGAAGCTATCAACGCTTAATTCTGGTTAACATGATTAAAATTACGATAAGTCGCACGAAATTAGGAAGTATCCAATCATTTAAAATGACTGGACATGCCGATTATGCGCCACATGGACAAGACCTTGTCTGTGCTGGAACTACAGCGGTTGTGTTTGGTTCTATAAATGCAGTGGAAGAACTTTGTAATGTGCAAGCAACTATTGAACTCGGAAGTGATGGCGGATTCTTAACGTATGAATTGCCTAATGATTTAGACGTTCATACAGCAGAAAAAGCACAAACACTTTTAGAAGGATTAGTTGTTTCGCTTAAGACGATCGAACTTGATTACGGAAAGTATATCCGTTTAATAGAAAAAGTGCAGGAGGTGTAACGTATGTTAAGATTAGATCTTCAGTTTTTCGCATCTAAGAAAGGTGTAGGTAGTACAAAGAACGGTCGTGACTCTCAGTCAAAACGTCTTGGTGCTAAACGCGCAGATGGTCAAACGGTTACAGGTGGTTCAATTCTTTACCGTCAACGCGGTACAAAAATTTATCCAGGTGTTAACGTTGGTCGTGGTGGCGATGACACTTTATACGCGAAAGTTGACGGCGTAGTACGCTTTGAGCGTCTTGGTCGTGACCGCAAACAAGTGAGCGTATATCCTGTTGCTCAAGAAGCATAAGAACTCACGGAAAACTCTAACCTGAGTGCAGGTTAGAGTTTTTCTATATTAAGGGGTATCTAAATGAATGAAAAATGGACAATTATAGATGCATTGCGCCATTCAAGACATGATTGGCTCAATCGTATGCAGATGGTGAAAGGAAACCTTTCCCTTGGAAAAGTGGAAGAAATTCATAGTCTCATCGATCGTTTTGTCCAAGAAGCGAGACAAGAATCCAATCTGATGGGGCTATCAATGCCTTTATTTTCAGAGTGGATTTTAACATATAATTGGAAACAGCAGCCGTGCTTATTGGAGTACGAAGTATTAGGGAAATTACATAACTTATCTCACTTAGATGAGACTGTATGTACATGGACGAATCAATTTTTCTCGATGCTTCAGCATAGTTTAGACGTATATGTTGAAAATTATGTTTGTATCACAATTGAATGTGACGCGGATAATGCTCGTTTCTTTTTTGATTTTCGTGGTAAGCTAACGAGTGTAGAAGAACTACAGAATTGGCTTGCGACCCAAAACAATAAATGGTATTCCATTTCTTATACAGTGCGAGACGAAGAAGTCTCAGTTATATTACAACCAATTGAAAAAAGTGTGGTGAAATAATGTTTGTAGATCAGGTCAAGATATATGTAAAAGGCGGCGACGGTGGTAATGGTATGGTTGCGTATCGTCGTGAGAAGTATGTACCAAAAGGTGGCCCAGCAGGTGGCGACGGTGGTAAAGGTGCAGATGTTGTTTTCGTAGTTGAGGAAGGCTTACGTACATTAATGGACTTCCGCTACCAACGTCATTTCAAAGCTGATCGCGGTCAGCACGGAATGAGTAAAGGTCAGCACGGACGTAAGTCTGAAGATTTACTTGTAAAGGTTCCACCAGGAACAGTAGTAAAAGATGAAAAAACTGGTCAAATTCTTGCCGATTTAGTAACGCATGGACAAACTGCTGTAATTGCAAAAGGTGGCCGCGGTGGCCGTGGTAACTCACGTTTCGCAACAGCTACGAACCCAGCGCCAGAAATCGCTGAGAACGGGGAACCAGGTCAAGAGCGTGATGTTATTCTAGAACTTAAAGTACTAGCAGACGTTGGACTTGTTGGATTCCCAAGTGTAGGTAAATCTACATTATTATCTGTTGTATCATCAGCGCGTCCGAAAATTGCAGAGTATCATTTCACAACAATCGTTCCAAATCTTGGTGTTGTTGAAACGGGTGATAACCGCAGCTTCGTTATGGCTGACCTTCCAGGACTAATTGAAGGCGCACATGCTGGCGTCGGACTTGGACACCAATTCTTACGTCATATTGAGCGTACACGTGTAATCGTGCATGTTATTGATATGTCTGGTTTAGAAGGCCGTGATCCATATGAAGATTACGTAACGATTAATAATGAATTAAAAGAATACAATCTTCGCTTAACTGAGCGTCCACAAGTTGTTGTTGCAAACAAAATGGATATGCCAGATGCAGAAGAAAACTTACAAGCATTTAAAGAGAAAGTGGGAGACGAAGTAAAAATCTTCCCAATCTCAGCTGTAACAAGACAAGGTGTTCGTGACTTACTGTTTGAAGTAGCGAACTTAATAGAAACAACACCAGAATTCCCAATACATGAAGTTGCGGATGAGTCTGATACAAGTGTAATGTACAAATTTGATACTGAAGGTGTTAAATTTGAAATTACACGTGAAAGTGATGGCACGTTTGTTATCTCTGGTTACGATATCGAGAAAACATTCAAGATGACAGACTTCTCACGTGATGAATCTATACGTCGTTTCGCTCGTCAAATGCGCGGAATGGGTATTGATGAAGCGCTTCGTGCACGTGGTGCGAAAGACGGAGATATTGTAAAAATTCTTGAATATGAATTTGAATTTATCGATTAAGACTGCCGAAATACGGCAGTCTTTTTTTTATATCGTAAAAATCGGATTTATATAGGAAAAAATCCCCACTAATTAAATTTTCAATTTATAATAAAAAGGGAGTGGTTTTAGAAGAATTTTTTATGGGGAGAAAACGAGCATGTATAAAATATTAATTGTAGAAGATGATGAGAAAATCGCGGGAATATTGGAAGAGCATTTAGAAAGGTATGGCTATCAATCATTTAGAGCAAGTGATTTACGTCAAATAAAAGATGAGTTTGTAAAAGTGAATCCTCATCTCGTGTTACTTGATATTAATTTACCGTACTTTGACGGTTTTTATTGGTGTCGTCAAATTCGTACTGTATCGAATGCGCCAATTATTTTTGTTTCTGCAAGAACAGGAGAAATGGATCAAGTAATGGCGATTGAAAATGGCGGTGATGATTATATTACGAAGCCATTCCATTTAGATGTCGTAATGGCAAAGGTGAAGAGTGCACTTCGCCGTGGTTACGGAGAGTATGCTTCTGCTGCTGAGAGTGATTGTTTAGGTGTAAATGGACTGTTGTTATTCCCGTCTCAGCATATTGTTGAGTGGCAAGGACAACAAACTGAACTGACAAAAAATGAATTTTACTTATTAGAGTGTTTAATGAAACAGGTGAATCAATATGTATCGCGCGAAGAACTGTTAGAAGCTCTATGGGATGAAGTAGCATTTGTGGATGATAATACATTAACCGTAAATGTAAAACGTGTAAGGAAGAAACTAGAGGAGTTAGGCATTAAAAATGCAATTGTAACGAAACGTGGATATGGTTATGCGCTTCTTACGGAGTGGGGCGAAGGGCATGAAGGTTAAAAATTACCTTATGGACCGCTTTTCTTTAATTCTTTCTTATATTGTTAGCCTTTGTTTATTTGGGCTCGTTTTACAGTTGCAAAGTCTTTTGGAAAAGAAATCCATTGATTGGAGTACGTGGTTATATGGACTTTTATTAGGAACAGTTGTGTTTACTGTATACCTCATTTACGATTACCGAAAACGGAGTGTGTTTTTAAAGAGGATCGAAAAGTATGTTACTGGTGGAAATACATTACATGACTCTTTACTTATTGATGAATCTTATACATCAGAGCAAGAAATGGTCGTTGAATCTTTTACGTTATTAAGACAGCAATATATGAATGAAGTTCATAAACAGCATACGAAAGAGCAACAACAAATGATATTTATGAACCAATGGATTCACCAAATGAAAACACCAGTATCTGTTATTGAATTATTGTTGCAGAAGTTTGGCAAAGAGCATCGTGAGGCAAGAGCAACAGTTGAAAGTATTCGTGAAGAAAATAACCGTATACTAAATGGTTTAGATTTAGCGTTACATATGGCAAGACTAGAGCAGTTTGCGAAAGATTATAAGGTAGAAGTAGTAAATGTTATAGATGTCGTGCGAGGTATTATTAATGAAAATCGAAAATCCTTCATTCAATCGTCTGTATTTCCGAAAGTGATGTTTGAAGAAGATACTTGTATGGTTGCATCTGATAGAAAATGGCTGAGTATTGCTATAGGTCAAATTGTTGTAAACGCAATCAAGTATACAAAAATTTCAGCGGCAGAGAAAAAAGAAATTCAATTTCAAATTGAAGAGAAAAATCAAAAGGTGTTATTACATATTAAGGACAATGGAATTGGTATTCCAGAGCAAGACGTAAAGCGCATATTTGATCCATTTTTTACGGGAATAAATGGACGTAAAACGAGAGAAGCGACTGGGATGGGCTTATATATTACGAAGGAAATTTGTGATAATTTACATCATGGAATGTATGTCCAATCGGCTGAAGGAGAAGGGACAACATTCACGTTCCAATTTGCAAAAGATGAAGAATATCATACATTGATGAGAAAAATGACAAAACTGTAAGATAACAAAACGTTTTGTAAGGGAAATCACTCGTTTCTTTTTCTTATTTTTCTTATAGTAAATGTAAGAAGAAAACACATAGGGGGATTAGAAATGAGTGTTCTTGAAGTAAAAGGCTTAACGAAGGTGTACCAATCAAAAGGTTCAGTAGCGACGACTGCTTTAAACGATATAAATTTTAAAATAGAAGAAGGCGAATTTGTAGGGATTATGGGCCCTTCAGGAAGCGGAAAAACGACGCTTTTAAATTTATTAGCAACAATTGATAAGCAAACTTCAGGTCATGTGCTTGTAAATGGTGAAGAAATTAATCAAATGCGTGCTGCAAAATTAGCGGAGTTTCGCCGTACACATTTAGGATTCATCTTCCAAGATTTTAACTTACTTGATACGTTATCCATTAAAGAAAACATTATTTTACCACTTGTAATGGCGAAGAAATCTGTAAATGAAATCGATGCGAAAGTACTGGAAATTGCAAAGTTTTTAAACATCGAAGAAATTTTAAATAAAAAAGTATACGAAGTATCTGGGGGACAACAACAACGTGCAGCAGCAGCGAGAGCAATCATTCATGAACCGACGTTAATTTTAGCAGATGAGCCAACTGGAAACTTAGACTCAAAGTCAGCGAAATCGCTAATGGGAGCCCTGCAAGATTTACACGAGCAAAAGAAAGTAACGATTGCAATGGTTACGCACGATCCAGTAGCGGCTAGTTATTGTGAACGTATCCTTTTCATACGCGATGGAGAAATTTTCTCGGAAATACATAAAGGAAGAACGAAACAAGCCTTTTTCCAAGAAATTCTGGACGTACTTGCGATGCTAGGAGGAGAATATCATGAACTTTCGCCAGCTCGCGCTTAATAACGTAAAAGGAAATTGGCGTAACTATAAAGCGTTTCTTATAAGTAGTTGTTTATCGATTGTCGTATTTTTTATGTATGCTTCTTTTATTTATCATCCAGATGTCGTAAGCGGTAATATTAGTATGAGAAAGATGATCACAAAAGGATTAGAATCGATGAATTATATTGTGGTCATCTTCTCGGCACTCTTTATTTTATATGCAAATTCAACGTTTTTACGAGCAAGAAAAAAAGAGTTTGGTCTACTAACATTAATAGGCGGAACGAAATCGCAGCTCGGCCGAATGATTATATTAGAGCAACTGATGTTAGGTAGTATTGCAATTGTAGTTGGTATTGGGGTTGGAATGCTTTGTTCAAAATTATTTTTCCAAGCGTTAAGCGTATTATTAAAAATAGATAAGACACTTCCACTTGTTTGGAATAGTAAAGCAGTTCTTATTACAGCTGGTGTATACTTTATTCTATTTTTAATCCTATCATTGTTTAGTGTTTGGACAGTAGGACGCTTGCAAATTATTGATTTATTAAGAGAGGCAAGAAAGCAAAAAGTAGAGCCATTTGCATTTACATGGTTATGTGTAGTTGGTATAGGATGTATTATTGTTGCATATGTACTTAGCTTCCAAGTAACGTTTCTGAATTTCCTCATCCTCTTTTTACCGGTGGTAGGACTGACAATTGGCGGAACGTATTTACTATTTACACAAGGTAGTACAGTTGTATTAAAAGCATTACAAAAAAGAAAGCAATCTTTCTATACGTATCCAAATATGTTTGTTCTTAGCAACCTTATTTATAAAATGAAAGATAATGCTCGTTTTCTATTTGTAATTTCTATTATTACGGCGATTGTATCCTCGGCAGTTGGCACGCTTTACGTATATTTTGAAAATTTGAGTGCGAAAACGGTAGAACTTACACCACATGCTATTTCATATGAGGAAAAGGGGTTAAATACATATAGCCTTATTAATGAAGAAAAGGTACAGGAGCTTGTGAAGAGACACGGGTTTGAAGATGCACGAAAAGTAACCTACGTTAAACTACCAGCAACACAGAAAATAACGTTGTTTAATAGTGAACATGAAGTACCGATGACGATTATTTCAGAAAAAGAATATAATGCGGAAGTGCGTAAACAAAAGAGAGAGCAACCTTCAGAAATTCATAATGCAATGGGTAGTGCAACGATGGTTATGGTTGATATGTCAAATGAACTGATGAAGATAGACCGTACGAAACCGTATGAATTTACAATTAACGGACAAAAGCAGTCTGTTCAATTAAATGCCCCAACGCAGTATTCTGTTTTTAATGATAGTGAATATCTCGTTGTAAATGAACAAGATTTTGAGAAATATGCAAAACTCGTACCAGATGAAGAAAAGACGAAATATTATGGTTATTATATTGAGGATTGGAAAATTACAGAAGATCTTGTATTAGATTTGAAAAATGAAATTGCACCAGAAAAGCAAGGAGAATTGAGAAATTCAGTGTTTGCGTATAAGGATATAAGAGAAGGTGGAGCAATTACAATGTTCATCGGTTTCTTCGTAGCGGTACTATTCTTCTTCTTCGCTTGTAGTATGACATACTTTAAATGGTTTAACGATAAAGAACAAGATCGTATTCAATTTAAATCGTTAAAGAGAATCGGTATGACAGATAAAGAAATTCGCAAAATTGCGATTCGACAAATGGGAGTTATCTTCTTTATCCCAATTTTAATCGGTTCCATTCATAGTGGAGTTGCTCTTCATACGTTAGGAAAAATGCTTTATATTGATTTGTGGAAATCAGGCGCGCTTGTAATTGGAGCATACATTTTAGCTTCTGCCATTTACTTTATGATCGCACAAAGAGGATATTTAAAACACGTAAAAAGCTAGGGGAACCTCTAGCTTTTTGCCTATGTAGTAAGTTACAGGAGGACGATAGATGAAAATTCGGCAACTAGCGCTGCAAAATATAAAAGGAAATTGGCGTAATTATAAAGTATTTTTCTTAAGTAGTTGTTTTGCAATATTTGCTTCTTACGCATATATGTCTGTCATTGTGCATCCATATATGCAAGAGACGATGTGGTATCAAAACGTACGCTGGGGACTTATCATATGTAATGTTATAATCATTTCTTTTTTCGTCATATTTATTTTGTACTCTACTTCTATTTTCATAGAAGCATGTAAGAAAGAATTAGGGTTATATATGTTAATGGGAGCAACGAAGTCTAACGTAATAGGAGTGATTATGACCGAGCAAATTTTAATCGGGGTCTTCGCGAATATTTTCGGTATTGGGCTTGGTATGATATTTTTAAAACTCTTTTTTATGGTATTTAGTATGTTACTGGGGCTTCCGAAAGAACTCCCTGTCATATTTGACGTAAGGGCGATTGGTGTAACATTTATTACATATATGGTCGTTTTTATTTTGTTATCTTTTATAAGTGCTTTACGTATATGGAATATAAAAATCATTCGGTTGTTGAAAGAATTTCGAACAGATAAAAAAGAGAAGAAAACATCAAAGTGGCTCTGTTTATTCGGCTTTGCTTGTTTAGTGGGCGGATATGCGTTGGCGCTACAAGTGACGATGGCTACGATAGTGATATACTTTTTCCCTGTGTCTATACTTGTCTTTTTTGGAACGTACTTTTCTTTTACACATGGAGCTACCCAAGTGTTAGAAATGATAAAGCGAAATAAAAAGATTATGTATACATATCCGTATTTATTTATAGTGAATCAATTGTCACATCGAATGAAGGAAAATGGTCGCTTTTTCTTTCTGATGTCTATGGCAACGACGTTTGTAGTTACAGCAACAGGTACGGTGTTCTTATATTTTTCTAGCATGCAAGATATGTGGCGAACTGGAGGGGTACACTCGTTTTCGTACATAGAAAAAGGTATTTCTACTCATGAAGTCTTTGAGGAAGGTGCGGTTGAAAAATTACTGCATCAATATGAGTATGACGATTTTCAATATATGAGTTTTGTTGGAGTGTATGCATCCTTTCAGTCTAGTAAAGGAGAAACAACAATAGTACCGCTTATAAAAGAAAGTGAATATAACCAAGAAGCAAGGAAACAAAAACAGAAAACGTATCGTCCTAAAAAAGGTACAGTGACACTCGTTTATTATAATAAATACAATAATTCGAATGTATATAATCAAAAAGAGATTCAATTGCAAGTAATGAATCAACCATATCAATTCGTATTTAACGGTCAGAAAGAAGGGGTTCAATTTAACCATCATCCTTCGTACATTAATGGTCTGTTCTTCGTTATGAATGATGAAGATTTTGATAGTATAGCAAATCAGGTTCCTGATTCTGAAAAAATGATATATAGAGGCTACACATTACCAAATATCGAAAAGACGAAGAAATTAAATGAAGATTTACGGAAACATATGAAACAAGATAATAATGCATTTCGAAGCAATATGGAGTTGTATGTAAATATGAAAGAAGGCGGCGATATTACTCTATTTGTAGGCTCATTTATTAGTATATTATTCTTTCTTACTTCATGTAGTATCGTTTATTTTAAATGGTTCCATAATATTGCATCGGACCGAAAGCAGTATGGTGTACTCTCTAAACTTGGAATGACGAAGGAAGAAGTATGGAAAATTTCTCGTTGGCAATTATGTATGCTATTTTTTGCGCCAATTATAGTAGGGAGTATGCACAGTGCAGTTGCGTTATATACGTTTCATAATACGCTTTTTATGGATGGATCATTAAGAAAAGTAGGTTTGTTCATTCTGTTTTATATCGCAGCATGTATCATTTATTTCTTCTTCGCTCAAAGAGAATATAAGAAACATTTAGACTAGCGAATGCTAGTCTTTTTTTAATATTCGAAATTTACATAGAAGAATATAAAAAAGTATGGTATAACAGTAAGAAAACGAAAAAGAGGGGAAAAAACGATGATTCGAGTAGGATATTTAGGACCAGAAGCAACATTTACAAATATGGCGGTGAGTCGTTTTTTTCCGGAAGCAGAGCATGTACCGTATCGAACGATTCCAGATTGTATAGATGCAGCTGCAAATGAAAATGTAGACTTCGCAGTTGTACCGTTAGAAAATGCAATAGAAGGTTCAGTGAATATAACGGTTGATTACCTTGTACATGAGCAGCCGCTTTCCATTGTAGGAGAAATTACAGTACCAATTCAGCAGCATTTACTTGTACATCCGCAGTATGCAGAAGTGTGGGGTGAAGTATATGCAGTGCATTCTCATCCGCATGCCATTGCACAGTGCCATAAATTTTTAAATGAAGAATTAAAAGGAGTAACTGTTCGAGATATGACATCCACAAGTGCTGCTGCGCAATATGTGAAAGAACATCCTGAAGAGAAAGTTGCTGCTATTGCAAATGAAGCAGCTGCAGAAAAATACGGATTAACAATTGTGAGGCGTAGTATTCATACGCATAAAAATAATCACACACGTTTCCTAGTACTCCATAAGAAAAAGAAAGCAGTACTCCCGAATAACGGAGAGAATCGCGGAGAGAAAACGACGCTTATGATAACGTTACCTGCAGATTATGCAGGTGCCCTATATCAAGTGTTATCAGCTTTCGCATGGAGAAAATTAAACTTATCAAAAATCGAATCGCGTCCGATGAAAACAGGTCTTGGAAATTACTTTTTCTTAATCGATGTCGATAAAGCATATGATGACGTATTATTGCCAGGCGTAACGATGGAACTTGAAGCACTCGGTTTTTCTGTTACTGTGTTGGGAAGTTATTCTTCTTATTGGTTGTAGAGGGGAGCTGTTGTTAAACTTGATTGAAATGAAAAGCTGTTTTTCGGTTTGAGGCAGAGTAAGCTATCGATTCTATTGAAGTAAGTGATTAATTAAGCTAGCAAAATAAAGAAGCCGTCCTAAAAGATATTTAGGACGGCTTTCTGTTAGGAATAGGTAACTCTTTTGTCGTGTTTTTAGTACGCATCATTACAACTATTATAATAGTAGGATTCATCATTGTTCGAATTACTGCAGCAAATACAATTCGTTTGTTGTATTAATAGATTGAGTGTAGATGGAGCTACAGTATCTGAGAAAGTAATACTCTCAACATCTTCTACTAAAAATGTTTTAATATCTCCTGGTGTTAAGGTAAATGTAAGTGGAGAGCGATGGTTTAATCTTGCAATTGTTAATCTAATCGTTGTTGCAAATGCAGGACTGAAACTAAATTTAATAAGTGTCTTATTATGATTTTTAGTGAAGTTTTCAAATACAGTTCGAGGAATTCCAGTTGTTATATCAAGATCTTGAGGGGTATTTCCCGTGCCGAAAATAGTATAGTTCTGTATAAAACAGTTATTTGAATCTGAATTTGAAGAATTACATGGACGATCATTTTTCTTATAATATTTTTTTCCATTTTTTAAGAAGTAATCCGCCATAATTAATCACTCCCTTCACATATAAGAATTAAAGGTTGTCCATATATAATATGAAATATATTTTTATATGTTTGGACGTGAAGGAAGAGAAAATAAAAAGAGTCCATCTGGTATGATGGACTCAATACTGTTTTACCTGGTGTGATTCTTTATTTTAACTTCGCAAGACGATCTTCTAACTGACCACGCCAAATATCAGCTAGTTCTGGAACGGCAAGAATTTTTTCAATGCCATCTTTATCTTTTCTATTATGAAAATAAATTTCGTTAGAGAACAAAACAGAAACATTGCTCGGTTGACGTTCTAGTAATGTAATTTTAGAATCTTTACGTACAGTACCTTCTTGAAGAACGCGGCATAGGTAGCCTGTAAATCCAGTTGCTACAATGCGTGGCAGTATGCCAGGGATGCCAAGACGTTTTGAAATTGTGCTACAAGGTACTCTTGATTGTGTCACTTGAATGATTGTTTCACCTAGTTGATATGTATCTCCGATGCAAACATCACGCTCTAACATATTTGTTACGGTAATGTTTTCGCCAAATGTGGAAGCTGGAAGCGTAGTTTGAAATTCCTCTTCCCATAGTGCGTAATGCTCGTGTGGGTACACACAAACAGCACGATCAGGACCGCCGTGATGTTTTAAATCCGCTACATCATCACCACGAAATCCGTCTTTTGAGAGAAAGGCCTCTTCTGTAGGGTCTTTACATATACCTGTTATCATTTCTTTATCTTCGCCATATTTCATTTGTTTCGGTTTGCCAATGCTAAAGTGAACGAGTTCAATTCCCATATTTGATCTCCTTTACGATTGATTACAATATTATAGCATTAAAAAAGCACAGAGAATGATAAAAACTCTGTGCCTTACATTAATAAACCAGAAATCCTGCTTTATCTAACGCCTCACAAGCAGCATCTAACTTTTCTTTAGAATCTGCTTCAATTGTATGTAAGTGAATACCATCTGTTAGTTGTGAAAGATAGGAAGCATTTGTGTTTTCGATTTTTTGTAAATATTGCTCTACATCAAAGCGATTGCTTACCATGATGGATGCTGTTAAGTCACCGTATACAGGATGCTCAACTTTTACATCTTTAATCGTAACGCCGTGGTCAACAAGCATTGTAAGTTCTTGACGTACTTCTGCTGGTTTGTGCTGGCATACGATTACGCGTTCAAAAGCTTGTTGTTTCTCTTGTGGTTTTAAATATAAATAGCCTTGGGCAGTCGCAATAATTGGTTCGTTTCGTGCTTTAAGCAAGGAAATATCTTGCACGATAACTTGCCTACTTACGTTTGTCTTCTTCGATAGTTCATTCCCAGATAACGGCTCATTTGCAGCGAGAAGCCACTGAAGGATAAGCTGTCGTCTTTCTTCGCCTAAAATCTTTTTTTGGTCATTTTGTTTCATTATGATTTAACACCTCTATAAAATTGATTTCCAATTGTGTGTAGTGCATGAATAGTAGTATCAATTTGATCTTTCGTTGTTTGTTGTCCGAAAGAGAAGCGGACATATTGTTTGGCCTCTTCATACGTTTTTCCAATTGCAAGCATAGTTTTCGAAGGTTCTTGTTTACCGACTTGGCAAGCACTTCCAGTGGAAATGGCGATACCATGGCGATTACATTCTAGCATAGTATATTGACCTTCTATTCCTTTTATTGTAACCCCAACAATATGTGGTAAACAAGAAGTAGAATGACCTTCTACTTCAATTTCTAGCGGAAGTGTTTGTATTTGCCCTAAAAAGTAGGAGCGTAACTCTTTAAAACGTAAACTTTCTTCCCATTGAGTTTTTAATATATTTTCAGCAGCTGTTAAAAAAGATGCGATGCCGGGAACGTTCACTGTACCTGGGCGAAATCCTTTTTCGTGAGAAGTTCCCGGAAATACTTGCTCCCAGCGAGATTGCGGATTTATGTAGCAAGCGCCGACACCTTTTGGTCCGTATATTTTATGTGCTGAAACAGAAAGACTATCAATGCCCATCTCAAAAACATGGATAGGCAGTTTACCAAACGTTTGCACACAATCTGTATGAAATAAAACATTATATTTTTTTAAAAGTGCCCCGATTTCTGTAATGTTTTGAACGGTTCCGATTTCAGAGTTTCCATGCTGTATACTTGCTAGCACAGTATCTTCTGTAATAGCTGCCTCTAAATCTACTAAACAAAGGAGTCCGCTTTTATCAACAGGAATTTCAGTGATCGTATAGCCTTTTGATTTTAGAGATTGAAAATAACTTCGAATGGATGCATGTTCCATAGGTGTCGTAATAATATGCTTCTTAGTTCGGGCATTTAGAAGTGATTGAATCGCAAGATAGTTTGATTCCGATCCGCCACTTGTGAAAAATACTCCTTGTTCTTTTCCTCCAATCATTTCCGCAAATGTTTTTCGGCAAACTTGTAATAAAGAAGCAGCTGTTCCTCCAATATCATGTAAACTTTGTTCATTTCCGAAGTATTGCGACGCTGCTTTCATATATGTTTGTAACGCTTCCTCGCTCATAGGTGTAGTAGCTGCATAGTCAAGATATATCATCATGTAAGTTCCTCTCTCTAGTAAGAGTTACAGTTCTTTTACTTTTTAAATGGTAGTGAAAATAAGAATTATAAAAAAACTCTTGTCATTATTTTAAAACTATGTAAATATAGGTGTCAAGACAGTTGAAAAGTGTAAAGTAGGAGGCAACAATTATGCCAAGTGCAGATGTCTTAATTATTGGAAGTGGTGTTGCGGCACTTCGTGTTGCAAAAGAGATTTGTCACGAAAAGAATGTGATTATTATCACAAAGGAGACGAAACGTAATAATAATACACATTTAGCTCAAGGTGGAATTGCCGCAGCGGTAGCTACATATGACAATCCTAATGATCATTTTGAAGATACATTAGTAGCAGGGTGTCATTATAACAATGAAGAAGTGGTCCGTTATTTAGTCGAGGAGGGACCGAAAGAAATTAATAACCTTATTGAAAGAGGAATGAAATTTGATGGAGATGAAACAGGTCCTCATCTTGGAAAAGAAGGAGCGCATCGAAAACGTCGTATTTTACATGCAGGTGGCGATGCAACAGGAAAGAATTTATTAGAGCATCTTATTCAAGAAGTAGCTCCATACGTTACGGTAGTGGAACAGGAAATGGTGCTCGATTTTATTATAGAAAAAGATAAATGTGTTGGGGCTTTAACTCGCAACAATAAAGGAGAATTGAAACGTTACAATGCAGATTGTACGGTGTTAGCTTCAGGCGGTATTGGCGGTTTATACGCCTTTACTTCTAATGATGAGACGATTACAGGCGACGGACTTGCAATGGTGTACCGTGCAGGCGGAGAGCTTGTAGATTTAGAGTTTATACAATTTCATCCGACGATGTTATACGCGGGTGGGCGTTGTTCCGGCCTCGTGTCCGAAGCTGTTCGCGGAGAAGGAGCTGTCCTTATAAATGGAAAAGGGCAGCGTTTTATGATGGATATACATTCCGAACAGGATCTAGCACCTCGTGATGTAGTCGCACGGGCTATTCATGAACAGCTACTTGCGGGTGAAAAAGTGTACTTAAACATCGAAATGATTCAAAACTTTGAACAACGCTTTCCGACCGTGTCATCGATATGTAAAACAAATGGAGTCGATATAAATAAAAAACTTATTCCAGTCGTGCCTGGTACTCATTTTCACATGGGCGGCGTGAAAACGAACTGTGATGGAGAGACGTCTATTCCGAACTTATACGCAGTCGGTGAAGTAGCTTGTAACGGAGTTCATGGTGCAAATAGATTAGCGAGTAATTCATTATTAGAAGGTCTTGTGTTTGGAAAAAGAATCGGACGACACATTTTATCTAGAGAGACAAAAGAAAAGGTGAACATGCTAGCTGAAAAGGAAGAAAAGTTTATCGTTCTGAATCATTTACCGACGAAAGAAGAAATACAAAAATGCATGATGAAATATGTTGGGATTGTGCGAACAGAGCAAAGTTTATCTTATGCGAAGAGATGGTTTAGTAAGTATGGTGTTCGAAATATGATATTACAACATGATGTTCTTACGAATGAAGAGATAACGCTTATTAATATGTTAACGGTTTGTGAGCTTATAGTTGTGTCAGCCTTGCAAAGAGAAGAAAGTATTGGCGGGCATTACCGGAGTGATTATCCAGATAGAAATATAGGAAAGAAAGAGATTGTTCGAGTAAAGAGAAAACTACAACTTGTGTGATGAGGGGAAGAGGGGCTTTATGAACACGATAAAAGTTAAAGAAGCATTAAACCGATTTTTTTTAGAAGATATAGGAGAAAGAGATGTAACATCTCAGCTTATTTTTCCAGATAACTTGCTTTCGAAAGGAACGTTTCTTGCGAAGGATACAGGGGTCTTTGCAGGATGTTTAGTAATTGAATCAGGATTTAAATTAATTGATGAGAGAATTGAAATAGAGCTTCATAAAAAAGATGGGGATCTTGTAGAAAAAGGAGAAATTATTGCAACAGTGCAAGGTCCAATCGCATCGTTATTAACAGCAGAGCGCGTTATATTAAACGTTATTCAGCGTATGAGTGGAATAGCGACGATGACGCGTAAAGCGGTTCTTGCTTTAGATAGTAGTCATACTCGCATTTGTGATACGCGAAAAACGATGCCAGGACTACGTATGTTTGATAAGTATGCAGTCGTGTGCGGCGGTGGATTTAATCATCGCTTCGGTTTATATGATGGTGTCATGATTAAAGACAATCATATTGCTTTTGCTGGTTCTATTACAAAAGCTGTTACATCAGTAAAAGAAAAGTTAGGACATATGGTGAAGGTAGAAGTGGAAACAGAAACTGAGGAACAGGTGAGAGAGGCTGTCGCTGCTGGTGCGGATATTATTATGTTCGATAATCGTACGCCAGATGAAATCCGGGAGTTTTCAAAGATTGTACCAAGTGCCATCGTTACGGAAGCTTCAGGGGGCATCACAATTGAAGATTTATCGAAATACGGAAAAACAGGGGTAGATTATATTTCACTTGGAGCGTTAACACATTCAGTGAAAGCACTTGATATTAGTTTCAATATTGAAGAGTAAGGAAAGTGGCTTAGAGGGGGAGAAACGTATATGAGTATTTTAGAAAAAGTACAGCCGATTGAAACGATGTTACCAGAGCGTTATTACACAATGTCAACGGAAGATATGGAAAAGCGTGTTCGTGAAATTAAAGAGAAAATGGGGAAAATGTTATTCATTCCAGGGCATCATTATCAAAAAGATGAAGTGGTACAATTTTCAGATGCAGCAGGGGATTCACTTCAACTTGCGCAAGTTGCAGCGAGCAATAAAGACGCAAAATACATTGTGTTTTGCGGGGTACACTTTATGGCGGAAACAGCAGATATGTTGACGACAGATGATCAAGTTGTCATCTTACCAGATATGCGTGCAGGTTGTTCGATGGCGGATATGGCAGATATTGAACAAACAGAAAGAGCATGGACAGAGCTCACTAAATTATTTGGAGATACGATGATTCCGTTAACATATATGAACTCTACAGCTGCAATTAAAGCGTTTTGTGGTCGTAACGGAGGAGCAACAGTAACTTCTTCTAATGCAAAGCAAATGGTATCTTGGGCGTTTACTCAAAAAGAACGTCTCGTCTTTTTACCAGACCAACATTTAGGGAGAAATACAGCGTACGATCTAGGTATCCCGTTAGATAAAATGGCAGTATGGGACCCGCACACAGATTCATTAGAGTACGATGGGGATATAGAAGAAATTCAAGTGATTTTATGGAAAGGACATTGTTCTGTTCATCAAAATTTTACAGTGAAGAATATTGAGAGTGTACGAAAAAATCATTCTAATATGAATATTATTGTACATCCAGAATGTTGCTATGAAGTTGTAGCTGCTTCAGATTATGCAGGCTCAACGAAATATATTATTGATATGATTGAATCAGCGCCATCTGGTAGCAAATGGGCGATTGGTACAGAAATGAATTTAGTGAATCGAATTATTCAGCAACATCCAGATAAAGAAATTGTTTCGCTTAATCCATTTATGTGTCCGTGCTTAACGATGAATCGAATAGATCTGCCTCACTTATTATGGACACTTGAAACGATAGAAAGAGGAGAAGAAATTAACGTTATTAGCGTAGACAAACAAGTAACGGCAGAAGCAGTTCTTGCATTAAATCGTATGTTAGAGCGTGTGTAAAGCAACGGTATTCCCGTTGCTTTTTTTCATACATATAATCATAACGAGAACGAAATGGGCATACATTGTTTTGAAGAAATCATTGTGGTTCTTTATGCTTATTCCACTTCGAATGATATTGAAAATCGAAGAAGTGATAAAAGTAAAAAGAAGTTAATGTTATTTAGAAAGAGTTACTTCATGAGATTTGTTACTTATAGATAAGTTATACAGGAGGGGGAAAATTTGAAAATTCATATCGTGCAAAAAGGGGATACCCTTTGGAAAATTGCGAAAAAGTACGGAGTGGATTTTGACACGTTGAAAAAAACAAATACACAACTTAGTAATCCAGATTTAATCATGCCAGGTATGAAAATTAAAGTGCCATCAAAGAGTGTTCACATGAAACAACAGGCTGGAGCAGGTTCAGCGCCTCCAAAGCAATACGTAAAAGAAGTGCAGCAAAAAGAATTTGCAGCAACACCAACTCCGCTTGGAATAGAAGATGAGGAAGAAGTTACGTATCAATCAGCACCAATTACACAGCAGCCAGCTATGCAACAAACACAAAAAGAAGTGCAAATAAAACCGCAGAAAGAGATGCAAGTAAAGCCACAAAAAGAAGTACAGGTGAAACCACAGAAGGAGATGCAGGTAAAGCCGCAAAAAGAGGTGCAAAAAGAACAGCCAATTCAAAAAGAAAAACCAGTTGAAAAACCGTCTGTTATTCAAAAACCACCTGTGATAGAAAAACAAAAACCGGCGGAAAAAGAAAACACGAAGTTTTCGGTAAATGTATTACCGCAGCCGCCACAACCACCAATAAAACCGAAAAAAGAATATAAAATTTCAGATGTAATAAAAAAAGGAAGCGAGTTAATTGCTCCTCAAATTAGTAAAATGAAACCTAACAATATCATTTCTCCGCAAACGAAAAAAAATAATATAATATCGCCGCAAGTGAAGAAAGAGAATGTAGGGAATATAGTGTCACCACAAGTGAAAAAAGAGAATGTAGGGAATATAGTGTCACCACAAGTGAAAAAAGAAAATGTAGGAAATATAGTGTCGCCGCAAGTGAAAAAAGAAAATGTAGGAAATATAGTGTCGCCGCAAGTGAAGAAAGAAAATGTAGGGAATATAGTGTCACCACAAGTGAAAAAAGAAAATGTAGGAAATATAGTGTCACCACAAGTGAAGAAAGAAAACGTAGGGAATATAGTATCGCCAAATGTATCGAAAGAAAATGTAGTTATTCCACAAGTCATACCGCCAAATATTCAAATGCCGAATATAATGCCAATTATGGATAACAATCAACCACCGAATATAATGCCAATTATGGATAACAATCAAATGCCGAATATAATGCCAATTATGGATAACAATCAACCACCGAATATAATGCCAATTATGGATAACAATCAAATGCCGAATATGATGCCAATTATGGATAACAATCAAATGCCGAATATAATGCCGATTATGGATAATAACCAAATGCCGAATATGATGCCAATCATGGATAACAATCAAATGCCGAATATAATGCCAATTATGGATAACAATCAAATGCCGAATATGATGCCGATTATGGATAACAATCAACCACCAAATATGATGCCCTATCAAATGCCATATCAGCAAGGAGCGCCGTTTGGACCGCAACATACGTCTATGCCAAACCAGAATATGATGCCAATGGATAATAACATGCCGCCGCTTGTGCAGGGTGAGGAAGATTGTGGATGCGGAGGAGAAAGTAGACTATATAGTCCACAACCAGGTGGTCCGCAATATGCGAATCCTTTATATTATCAACCAACTCAGTCTGCATATGCACCACAGCCAGGAACGATGTATTATCAACCAGATCCACCAAATGTATTTGGAGAGCCCGTTTCAGAAGAAGAGGACGAAGAAGAAGTTTAAAAAGGCGGGAGTATTCCCGCCTTTTTAAACTTCTTTTTGATTAAGAAAATGCAGTTTTTTTATGAAGTGCTAGAAAATTCCCAGTGAAATATTAACAGTGTAAAAACCTTCTCTGTTACTCATCATAAGAGGGAGCTTTTCAGTAGAGAAGCTCATTCTAACAGAGGGGGTTTTTGTATTGAATACGAAAGTAAAAGTGATTGCTGCTTCTTTGTTAGTTACTAGTGCATTAGCTGCATGTGGTACACCAAAAAACAATGCAATGGATGGACGTAACTACAATTACGAGCGTACATCTTATAATGATACACACCAGTATCGTGATAATGTGACGCGTAATGATCGTTATACAGATTATGTAACATATAGAAATGGTCGTAACGATACAGGATACAATTATTACCGTGATGTAAATTACAATGGACAAATTGCTAATCCGCATCCAACTCGTAATATTACAATGAACAATTCATACATTAACAATGATGGTAAAACAGCTGAAAGAATAACAAATCGTGTGAAACGTATGAATAACGTAGACCGTGTGTCTACAGTTGTATATGGAAACGATGTAGCGATTGCGGTAAAACCACGTAACACAGTGACAAATGAAACGGCGATGGCGAACGAAATTCGTCAAGCTGTTGCAAATGAAGTTGGAAACAGAAACGTATATGTTTCTGTAAGAAATGATATGTTTACTCGTGTCGATGCAATGAGTACGCGTCTACGTAACGGTACAGTTACAAACGATTTTAATCGTGATATAGGAAATATGTTCAGAGACATTCGTTACGGTTTAACTGGTACAGTGCGATAGCAAAACAAAAGAGGAAGGGGGAGCCCTTCCTCTTTATTCATCTTCGTCTTGTAAACGACGTTTTTTAATGAAATAACTAACGGAATAAGAACCTAAAAAGCATATGAAGAGAATACCACCTGTTAAAATAGCTTCAAATAGGGGGCTTTCTGGACTGAAAATGATATAAATAATAGCCATAACGATTCCTACAATAAGAGAGCGTAAAACAATTTTGTAATAAGGAGTTAATTTTATCTCCTTTTCACTTTCTTCTACATCAATTGAAACACTTAACTGTAAATAACTAAGGATCATACTCGTAAGAATAAATACTAGCCATAATGGAGATTTCGTAATTTGATCTATTCCTTCAGTGAATCCGATATAGCCTAAAATACCGATTATACCAAGTGATTGAAAAAGAAAAGCAATACGTACGTTTTTTAACGTTTGCAGAATGAGACGTTCATCCTTTATTTTTTTCACACTACCCATCTCCTGTTTATTATAATTTCGCTGTTACATTAATTGTAATATATATATTTCATTTATCAATTTATAATTTACATATAATTTGTTTAGATGAAAGAGGAAATAAAATATTTTTATAAACATGTTGCACTTATACTTTATTAATGTTATATTAGCAAAGCGATGAGCTAATTTACGTAAGACGAGAGATATGCTTAAGTGCTAAACACGCGAATGTGGTCGCCTGGTCTCTCGCCGTAAACGCATCAAGACGCCTGCTTTGCAGGCGTCTTTCATTTTATATAAAAGTAAATGATACATGCAGATGAGGTGAATCCTTATCTGCATTTTTTATATTTTCAAAAGAAATGTAATATGGATAAAACCCCCATTTCCGGAAAAACTACTAATGAAAGTATGATCTTGCCTAAAAGAGGTGAACGGAAATGAAATGGATACTGATTGCGATGCAAGCTTTCGTTATGATGTTTTGTTTCGTTTATGAAACGAATGTGAAGGCGGAAGGGCCAGTACCAAAAGTAACGAAAAAAGAACCTGAGGTTACAATTTTATTAGAGCGTATGTATGTTGATGGCGAAGTAAGCGAAGAAATACTTACAGAAAAAGTGACGGATTTAGAAAAGTTTTTACAGCAGTATAAAGAATGGCAGCTCGTTGATCGTGATGATGTACAAATTGTATTGCAAAAGAAAGTTGATGATATTTCTCCGTTATTGAAAACGAGCGGGTATTTTGGTGTTTCAGAGGAAGGGATATTACAAATTTTCAAAGGTGTGCCAAAAAATGATAATGCGATCCATTCTTTCTTTCAAATTGATATGAAAAAGCTTGAGAGCTATGAGCGTGCGAAATTGAAACGTGGCATTCGTATTAAATCAAAAGAAGGTTTTGTGAAGACGATTGAAAAAATGAAGCAATACGCAGTTCAAAGTAAGAAAAAAAGCAGCTCATGGTGAGCTGCTTTTTTTCTTATTTATTTTTAGCTAAAATTTCTTTTGCGATTTCATCAATTAGCATATCTTTTCCGATTGGATTGAATGCTTTCGTATTGAAGACTTCATTTGATACTTCATATACGTGATTATTTTTAACTGCTTTATTGTCTTTCCAAACGGCACTGTTTTTGTAGTCTTCGTAAACTTTATCAGCTTCGCCGCCGAAGTTTACAATAAACATTTGGTCAGGCTGGAATGCAACTAGACCTTCTAGTGATACTTGCGCCATCGTTTGTTTTAAATCCGTACCTTTTGTTGCTGGAAGTTTTAAGTCATTAAAGATGATGTCACCGTATCCGAAGCTACCGTATACACGGAAGTTTTGTGGTGTAACTGCAACGAACATAAAGTTCTCATCTTTTGTTTTCTCTTTAATTTTTTTAGATAAAGAGTCTGCTTTCTTATCGTAGTCTGCAATCCATTTGTCTGCTTTCTTCTCTTCGTCAAATAGCTTACCTACTTCTTTAAACTTACCACGCCAGTCTTCTAAGTTTGTTTCTAGAACAACTGTAGGTGCAACCTTTTCTAGTTGATCATAAATTTTTAATTGACGGTTGTTTAAAATAATTAAGTCTGGTTTTAAAGCAGTAACAGCTTCTAAATCAACTTTAGGTGCCCAGTACCAACCTACTGCTTTTACTCCATCTAACTTGTCTGTTAAGTGATTTTGGATTTTATCTTTATATGTATTTGCTGTACCAACAGGTTTATGTCCAAGAAGTAATAGTTCTTCTGTTGATCCAGATAAGTCAGCAATTCTCTTTGGATTTACTGGAATTGTAGCTTCACCTTTAGCATGTTTTACAACTTTTGTTTTCGGTTGTTCTTTTGCTTTCGATTCTTCTTTTTGAGAAGAACAGCCAACGATAGAAAGAACAACAAGCATAATAGTAAATAAAATAAATAGCTTACGTTTCATCCTGATGTAACCCCTTTAATTAGTATTGATAATCATTATCGACTTCTGTATATTAAGGTGCTTTAACCTTTCTGTCAATGGAAAATAACAGAAGTTTCAAGTGGAGAACATTTGTTGGGGCAGTCTCGCTTTTCTATCATTAAATATGTTAAAATGGAATACATGATTTAAGAGGGAGAGATCGTATTTTGTTTGAATATGTTACAGGTTACGTGGAGTATGTAGGGCCGGAATATGTCGTAATTGATCATAATGGAATTGGTTATCAAATTTTCACACCAAATCCGTATGTATTTCAAAGAAGTAAGCAAGAAATCCGTGTCTATACATATCATTATGTGAGAGAAGATATTATGGCACTTTACGGTTTTAAAACACGTGAAGAGCGTTTATTATTTACAAAGTTGTTAGGCGTGTCTGGCATTGGGCCAAAAGGCGCTCTTGCAATTTTAGCTTCTGGTCAAACAGGACAGGTCGTTCAAGCAATTGAGCATGAAGATGAGAAGTTTTTAGTGAAATTCCCAGGCGTCGGAAAGAAAACAGCACGCCAAATGATTTTAGATTTAAAAGGAAAACTAGCAGATGTCGTACCAGATGCATTTGTTGATTTATTCTCAGACACAGAACGTTTTGATGAGAATAAAGGTTCATCAGCTGAGCTTGATGAGGCACTGGAAGCTCTGCGCGCACTTGGATACGCAGAACGCGAAGTTTCTCGTGTTGTACCAGAGTTATTAAAAGAAGCATTAACGACGGATCAGTATATTAAAAAGGCACTTAGTCTTTTACTAAATGGTAAGAGGTGAGTATAATGGACGAACGTCTCCTTTCAGGGGAATCTGCATATGAAGATGCGGATTTAGAATATTCATTACGGCCACAGACGCTCCGTCAGTATATTGGCCAAGATAAAGCGAAACATAATTTAGAAGTATTTATTGAAGCGGCGAAAATGCGTGAAGAAACGTTAGATCACGTGCTTTTATATGGACCACCAGGTCTTGGTAAAACGACGCTTGCGAATATTATTGCCAATGAGATGGGCGTTAATGTTAGAACAACTTCAGGTCCCGCAATTGAAAGACCAGGAGATTTAGCTGCTGTATTAACAGCGCTTCAGCCAGGTGATGTATTATTTATTGATGAAATTCATCGTTTGCATAGATCAATTGAAGAAGTATTGTATCCTGCGATGGAAGACTTTTGCCTTGATATTGTAATTGGAAAAGGGCCCTCAGCACGTTCTGTACGCCTAGATTTACCGCCATTTACATTAGTTGGAGCAACAACACGTGCTGGAGCATTATCGGCACCGCTTCGTGACCGCTTTGGTGTACTTTCAAGGTTAGAGTACTACACAGTAGATCAGCTTTCTGCGATTGTTGAACGTACAGCAGAAGTATTTGAAGTTGAAATCGATTCGTTAGCTGCATTAGAAATTGCAAGACGTGCTCGTGGTACACCTCGTATTGCGAATCGTCTTTTAAGACGTGTACGTGATTTCGCACAAGTTCGTGGTAATGGAACGGTTACGATGGAAATTACACAAATGGCATTAGAGCTACTGCAAGTAGATAAATTAGGTCTAGATTATATTGATCATAAATTACTGCTTGGTATTATTGAGAAATTCCGTGGCGGTCCAGTTGGATTAGAAACGGTTTCAGCAACAATTGGAGAAGAATCTCATACGATTGAAGATGTGTATGAGCCGTATTTATTACAAATTGGCTTTTTACAACGAACGCCGAGGGGCCGAATTGTAACGCCGCTTGCGTATGAACATTTCGGAATGGAGATACCAAAAGTATGACGGAGATGCCAAAGCTGCTTATTACAGCCGGGATCTTACTCATCGTTGTTGGATTAGCTTGGAAGTTCATTGGAAGGCTTCCAGGCGATATTTTTGTGAAAAAAGGAAACGTTACCTTTTATTTTCCTATCATTACATGTATTGTGTTAAGTATTGTATTATCTTTTATTATGTATATAATAAATCGATTTAAATAAGAAATAGGTGGATATAGCTATGGATATAAATCTGTTTGATTTTCATTTACCAGAAGAACTTATTGCACAAGTCCCGTTAGAAGAGCGTGAAACATCAAGATTAATGGTGTTAGACCGTGAAACAGGTGATATTGAGCATAAACATTTTACGGATATTCTTTCTTACTTACATGAGGGGGATTGCTTAGTTTTAAATGAAACGAAAGTTATGCCTGCTCGTTTGCACGGTGTGAAAGAAGATACAGGCGCGCACATTGAAGTACTTCTTTTAAAACAAGAAGAAGGTGATAAGTGGGAAACGCTTGTAAAGCCAGCGAAACGTGTAAAAGAAGGAACTGTTATCTCTTTTGGCGAAGGGAAATTAAAAGCAACTTGCACAGGAACTGCAGATCAAGGTGGACGTCAGCTTGAATTTTCATATGACGGCATCTTCTATGAAATTTTAGATGAACTTGGGGAAATGCCACTTCCTCCATATATTAAAGAGACGCTAGAAGATCGCGATCGCTATCAAACAGTATATGCGAAAGAAATCGGTTCAGCAGCAGCGCCGACTGCGGGACTTCACTTTACAGAAGAGTTACTTGAGAAGTTAAAGCTAAAAGGCGTTCAGTTAGCATTCATTACACTTCACGTAGGACTTGGAACATTTAGACCAGTTTCTGCAGACACGATTGAAGAACACCATATGCACGCAGAATATTATCATATGTCTGAAGAGACAGCGGCATTATTAAATCGTGTGAAAGAGAATGGTGGACGTATTATTACTGTAGGTACGACATCAACTCGTACGTTAGAAACAATTGCAACAGATCATGAAGGTAAGCTTTGCGCCGCTTCTGGATGGACAGATATTTTCATGTATCCGGGATATGAATTTAAAGCAATTGATGGTTTAATTACAAACTTCCATTTACCGAAATCAACATTAATTATGCTTGTAAGTGCATTTGCAAATAGAGATAATGTACTTCATGCTTATAATGAAGCAGTAAAAGAAAAATATCGTTTCTTTAGCTTCGGTGATGCAATGTTCGTTGCATCTCACGCTAAAATGAGAAACAAATAAAAGGAGTAAGTTATGACAGCAATTCGTTATGAATTTATTAAGACATGTAAACAAACGGGTGCCCGTTTAGGTCGTGTGCATACGCCGCACGGTTCATTTGATACACCAACATTTATGCCAGTTGGTACACTTGCAACAGTTAAGACAATGTCACCAGAAGAATTAAAAGCAATGGATTCTGGCATTATTTTAAGTAATACGTATCATTTATGGCTACGTCCAGGTCATGAAATTATTCGTGAAGCAGGCGGTTTGCATAAATTTATGAACTGGGATCGTGCAATCTTAACAGACTCTGGTGGTTTCCAAGTATTCAGTTTAAGTGACTTCCGTCGTATTGAAGAGGAAGGCGTTCATTTCCGTAATCACTTAAATGGAGATAAATTATTCTTATCACCAGAAAAAGCGATGGAAATCCAAAATGCATTAGGTTCAGATATTATGATGGCATTTGATGAGTGTCCACCATTCCCAGCTACTTTTGAATATATGAAGAAATCTGTAGAGCGTACGAGCCGCTGGGCAGAACGTTGCTTAAAAGCGCATGAACGTCCGCAAGATCAAGGCTTATTCGGTATTGTACAGGGGGGAGAGTACGAAGAGCTTCGTCGTCAAAGTGCGAAAGATCTTGTTTCAATGGACTTCCCTGGTTACGCTGTAGGTGGTTTATCTGTAGGTGAACCGAAAGATATTATGAACCGTGTACTTGAGTTTACAACACCACTTCTTCCAGATAATAAGCCTCGTTACTTAATGGGGGTAGGTTCTCCTGACTCGTTAATCGATGGCGCAATTCGTGGTATTGATATGTTTGACTGCGTACTTCCAACTCGTATCGCTCGAAATGGTACATGTATGACAAGTGAAGGTCGCCTCGTTGTAAAAAATGCGAAATTCGCAAGAGACTTCGGTCCGCTTGATCCAAACTGTGATTGCTACACATGTAAAAACTACTCTCGTGCGTACATTCGTCACTTAATGAAATGTGATGAAACGTTCGGAATTCGTTTAACGTCTTATCACAACCTTCATTTTCTGTTAAACTTAATGGAGCAGGTGAGACAAGCTATTCGTGAAGACCGTCTTGGCGATTTCCGCGAAGAGTTCTTTGAACAGTATGGCTTTAATAAACCGAATGCTAAAAACTTCTAATACATAATTTAAAAGGAGGAACAAAAGATGAATGCAGGTATGATGAATATCGTTATGATCGTTGCGATGTTTGCGATTTTCTATTTCTTATTAATTCGCCCGCAACAAAAACGTCAAAAAGCAGTTGCTCAAATGCAAAGTGAGTTAGCAAAAGGTGATGCTATCGTAACAATCGGTGGTTTACACGGTACAATCGAATCAGTAGATGAGACGAAAATTGTTATTAAATCTGGTGGTTCACACTTAACTTTCGATCGCAATGCGATTCGTGAAGTTGTGAAAAACTAATTTGGAAGGCCCCGCATAAAATATGCAGGGCCTTTTTTAGTTACTTTGCTTTGACATATTTACACCGAAAATACCACCGAGTGTACTCGCCCCCATTAATGCTAATTGATAAAGTAATTGTGAGTTCGATAAAGTTTGAGAAAAGCCTAAATAGTTAACTAGAAAAACGAGTATAGTGAACGTGAGACCTGTTGTGAGACCTACTAGCCATCCTTTCCCTTGAGCTTTTTTACCAGCAATAAAACCAGACATAAGCATAGATAAAAGAGCGAGTATAAAAATAGTAACGGCTAATGTCCCTTCGTTTATATTCGTAAACTTTAATAAAAGAGCCATAATCATGCTAGTAAGAGATGCGAGAATTAATAGTGTAATAATACCGAAGCCGATTGCAGTGGATAATTTTTTCGTTCCATCCATTTATACATTCCCCCTTTTTAATACAAGCATATTTTTCTTTTGTCTAAGTTAGACTAGTTTCTTTTTTATAGGGGAGTCTATACGTAAAAAAGGAGATGTAGAAATGGAATGGATATCAATAATTGGACGGACAATGCTTTTATATATCATCATCTTAATTATTTTTCGTCTTATGGGTAAACGTGAGATAGGAGAACTAAGTGTATTAGATTTAGTCGTATTTATTATGCTTGGAGAAATGGCCGTAGTGGCAATTGAAAATACCGATAAATCACTTTGGCATCAATTAGTTCCGATGACTTTTCTTATGTGCATCCAAATTATTTTGTCAGTCATTTCCCTAAAGTATCAACGCTTTCGGCATTTAATAGAAGGTGAGCCGGCTATTCTTGTAAACGCGGGAAAGATTGATGAAAAGAAGATGAGAAAGCAACGTTATAATATAGATGATTTAATGATGCAATTAAGGGAACAAGGAGTTGGAGATATTCGGGATGTAGAATATGCTATTTTGGAACCGTCTGGGAAGTTATCTGTCTTTCAAAAACAAAAAAATAAACAAGATACATTGCAGTTTACGCTTCCTCTTATTATTGATGGAGAAATTCAATCTAGTCATTTACAAATGATTGAACATACAGATGAATGGCTTATTGAGAAATTAAAAAACTTAGGTTATAACGATGTAACACAAATTTTATACTGTAGTTTTCAAAACGGAAAATTTTTTGTTGATGTAAAAGAAAATTAGAGATTTATCCTTTGAAAGAGTAAGAATGATTAGTTTAACTAATAATCAGTGGAGATTACCCCACTGATTAAAGTTTCAACTTATTTCAAAAATGAAAGTTTACGAATGATAGGGAGACGACTTAACTCTTCTTTTCGAATGAGTTTGAAAGTGAAGAGAAGTACGATATAAACAATTGTTGTTAAAGTGATTTCCCATAATGTTTGTATGCCAAGGGCATGAGAGAAAATAATATATTTATGAAGATAAAAACCGAAGGCGCCCGCGATACCGATGGCAAGGCCGCCGAAAATATAGTCTTTTGCGTAAATGGTAAATGTAATCTTTTTTAAAACAGTAGCGTAGTGAAGAAATGTTACTGTTACAATATTTGCAGCAATAGCGAGAGCAACCCCCATCATTTGAAATTCTGGCCTTGATGCTAGTACAAAAATAACGATTAATTTCACGATGGCACCAATAAATGTATTCATCATTGCAGCTCTTGCTAAGTTTAAAGCTTGCAAAACAGAGGTAAGTGGACTTTGGAAATAATGAAATAAAAAGCAAGGCGCAAGAAGTTGAATGAATGCTGTTGCGCTGTCTGATCCATACATAAGAGTTAAAACAGGAGAAGCGAATACGTATAATATAACGACAGACCATCCGCCGGTAATTAATGAAATTCGAAGTGCTTGTTGTAAACGGTGCTCTACTAATTTATGTTGTCTTTTTGCCATTGCTTCACTAATAGAAGGAACGAGCGCTGTAGAGAGAGCGTATGTAATAAAGGCGGGTAGTGATAGGAGCGGGAATGCATAACCGTTTAATATACCGTATTGCTGGGTTGCAATAGAAGCAGCGACACCAGCGATTGCTAAGCTTTGCATAACGACAATAGGTTCAAAAAAATAGGAAACGGAGCCGATTAAACGACTTCCTGTAGTTGGAAGGGCAATATCCATCAGAGAATAAAATGTTCCTTTGCTTTCCTTTACAGTAGTGAAAAATCCAGAGCGTATTGATAAATGTTTTTCTCGCTGAAATAACGTGAGTAAAAATAATAAGGATGCAACTTCACCGAGAACAGCTGATAACATAGCGCCGGCTGCAGCGTATTCTATGCCGTAAGGTAAAAATAATTGAATGCATATAGCGATAATGGTAATGCGGACGACTTGTTCTAGAACTTGCGCATAAGCGCTAGGTTTCATGTTTTGTTTCCCTTGAAAGTAACCACGCAAAACAGAAGAAACAGCAATAACAGGAACAACGGGCAAAATGGCCATTAATGGATAGTACGTTCTTTCGTCGGTTAATAATGTTTTTGCTAAAATAGGTGTGAGGAACATAATTCCGATTGTTAAAATGATACTAATAACGGATGTAACAGCTAGTGATACGGTTAATATTTTTTTAACTCTTTGTTTATCGTTCACAGCTTCCGCTTCTGCTACAAATTTTGCGATTGCAACAGGAAGACCAATTTGTGTCAATGTAATTGCTAAAATGAATGTAGGAACGGCCATCATATAAAGACCAACGCCTTCTTCTCCCAAAATACGTGCCATTACTATGCGGTTGATAAAGCCGAGTATTTTTGTAATAAAGCCGGCTATCATTAAAATAAATGCGCCTTTTAAAAAGCTTTGTCTCGTCATGTTCTTCTCCTACCTTCTCAAAATCAATGGAATGATTTACAATAATTTATATGCACGTACGAGACAAGAATGACAAGCATTTAAGAGAGTGAAGTATGATAGTGCTCTTGAAAGTAGTTATTGCTGTCCATTAGAGCGGGAATAAAAGCGACTTTTCGTGCGAAATAAGAAGGAGATGTTATAGATGTTAGATAGAGAGGCTTTGGTAGAATCATACCGCGGACAGTTACAAGTCGTTTTAGAAAGTAAAGTAGAAGAGTTTCAAATGTTCGGCTACGACAGAGTGACAGATGATGACATTTGGAAGTTTCTTAAAGTGAAAAAGTGGAAGAAGATAGACAGCGATGTTAGATTGTATGAATTAGTTAATGACGTATTAACAGTAAGTGCTAATGAATATATGACATATTTAACTGTTGAAGCATATCAAGCGCCACTTTGGTCATTTGATGAATATGAAAATAAATAACCGACTGCAATTGGTTTGTTCTTCCTTTTGCAGTATAATGATAGGTATTGATAATCAGGAAATAATTATGTCTAAGATCATATATAAAGGAGGTAGTGAAGAGAGAAAACAAATAATGAAAGTGCAGGTATCGTGAAAACGTACCGGCACAGCTAGTGATGAGCTAGCAAAATTATAGAAAGGAAGTCTACTAACTAGACGTATGCACACGTGTAAAAGTGAATCGTAAGAGATTTATTTAAAGTGTTAGTAGCGGAAAGAGGGTACATATGGCAAAGCGTGGTACGAGAATTGCCGCCTTTTTCCTCATCGTTTTATTAATCGGTGGAGTAATTGGTGCGGCAGGAAAAGACATAGCAAAAGGAATTAGTCTAGGACTAGACCTTCGCGGTGGTTTTGAAATTCTGTATGAAGTAAAACCAGCCAAAAAAGGTGACAAAATCGATCGAGACGTACTTGTAAGTACAGTAGGTGCTCTTGAGAATCGTGTCAATGTTCTCGGTGTAAGTGAGCCGAACATTCAAATCGAAGGGCAAGATCGAATTCGTGTACAGCTTGCTGGTGTACAAGATCAGCAAAAAGCACGTGAAATGTTATCAACACAAGCGAAATTAACATTCCGTGATGTAGATGATAATCTTCTTATGGACGGAACGGATTTAAAAGGCGGCGGAGCGAAGCAAACATTTGATGAGCAAGGCCGTGCGAGCGTAGGTCTTACACTAAAGAGCGCTGAAAAATTCCGTGAAGTAACTGAAAAAATTTCAAAAATGCCACCACCAACGAATTTAATGGTAATTTGGCTTGATTTTGAAGAAGGAAAAGATTCGTACAAAGCAGAATCTGCAAAACCGAATCCGAAGTTCTTATCAGCAGCAACAGTAAACCAAGTATTTAACCAAGCTGAAGTATCTATCGTAGGTGGAAACTTCACAGTTGAAAGTGCGAAACAACTTTCATCTTTATTAAATGCAGGTGCACTTCCTGTTGATTTAAAAGAAATGTATTCAACATCTGTTGGAGCGAAGTTTGGTCAACAAGCGTTAGAGCAAACGATTTTCGCTAGTGCGATTGGTATCGCTCTTATTTTCTTATTTATGCTTGTATTCTACCGTTTACCAGGACTTGTAGCGGTTATTATGTTAGGTTTATACATTTTCGTTACGTTACTTGTCTTTAACTGGATGCATGCAGTTCTTACGCTGCCGGGTATTGCGGCGTTAGTGCTCGGGGTAGGTATCGCTGTTGATGCGAATATTATTACGTACGAGAGACTGAAAGAAGAGCTGAAAATTGGTAAGTCAATGATGTCAGCATTCCGTGCTGGTAACCATCGTTCATTAGCAACGATTTTAGATGCGAACATTACAACACTTGCAGCAGCTGGTGTGCTATTCGTTTACGGTAATAGTTCCGTAAAAGGGTTCGCAACAAGTTTAATCGTAAGTATTTTAGTCGGTTTCATTACGAACGTATTCGGTACTCGTTTCTTACTAAGTTTACTAGTAAAGAGCCGTTACTTCGATAAAAAACCAGGATACTTTGGTGTGAAGCAAAAGGATATTATTCCATTAACAAAAGGTGTAGTACATCCACCAACGAAATTTGATCGTATTAATTTCGTAAATGTCGGTCATAAATTCCTTATCTTCTCGATTGTAGTTGTAATTGCAGGTGCAATTATCTTGCCAATTTTCAAATTGAATCTTGGTATTGACTTTGCGAGTGGTACACGTATCGACTTGCAATCAAAACAAGCAGTTACTGTGTCTGATGTTCATAAAGATTTTAAAGAGTTGAACATTGATGTGAAGGAAGAAAATATTGTACCGACTGGAGATGACAATAAAGGATTCGCAGTTCGTACATTAGGTGTTCTATCAAAAGATGAAATTGCAAAAACAAAAACATTCTTCCACGATAAATATGGTACAGATCCAAACGTAAGTACAGTTTCACCAACAATCGGGAAAGAAATTGTACGAAATGCATTTATCGCAGTATTAATCGCTTCTGCGGTTATCATTTTATACGTAAGTATTCGATTCCGATTTACGTACGCATTATCTGCAGTACTTGCATTATTACATGATGCGTTCGTTATGATTGTTATATTTAGTATTTTCCAATTAGAGGTAGACTTAACGTTTATCGCTGCAGTGTTAACAATCATCGGTTATTCTATTAATGATTCAATCGTTACATTTGATAGAAACCGTGAATTATACAAACAGAAAAAACGAGTTCGCGATATAAAAGACTTAGAAGAAATCGTAAATGCAAGTATTCGCCAAACGCTTGGTCGTTCGATTAACACCGTATTAACAGTGTTATTCCCAGTAATTGCACTGCTTATCTTCGGTAGTGAGTCACTACGTAACTTCTCGTTTGCGTTACTAGTTGGATTAGTTGTAGGTACGTATTCTTCTGTTTTCGTTGCTTCTCAAATTTGGTTAATGCTTGAAAACCGTCGTTTGAAAAAGGGCAAAAACAAGAAAAAGGTTGAGAAAGTAGAATCTGAACCGCAAGTATAGAAAAGATGATGTCTCTTTATGAGGCATCTCTTTTTTCGTTTGTGGATACAATAAGATAGCAACTTTTTAACAGAAAGAAGATGGAAGAAAGTGGTGGTATTATCGCTGTTTTTGTTAAAATAAAAAGATAGGTTAAGAAAAGAAGGGATTTTAATGATGGAAAAAGATGAACGTTTTAAACAGGCTGAGTTTGGTGCTATTGTCGGGATCGTTGGTAATATTATATTAGCGATTGTAAAGGCGGTAATTGGTTATATTGGGAACAGTAAAGCACTGTTAGCGGATGCGGTGCATTCTGCATCAGATGTAATTGGTTCGCTAGCTGTACTTTTTGGATTGCGAGCGGCAAAGCAGCCACCTGATGAGGATCATCCATATGGTCATGGTAAAGCGGAATCGATTTCGGCGATTATTGTTGCGGTATTATTATTTATTGTGGGACTTGAAATCGCGATTTCGTCTATAAAAGCTTTTTCGCAAGAACTAGAACCACCGAAAGGAATTACGATATTTGCTGTTGTTCTTTCAATCGTCGTGAAAGAAGGAATGTTTCAATATAAATTCCGATTAGGGAAAAGAGTAAACAGTGATGCAATTATTGCAAATGCATATGAGCACCGTTCGGATGTATTTTCTTCAATTGCAGCTTTAATCGGTATTTGTGCAGCTATAATTGGTGGTAAGCTTGGTATAGACTGGCTCGTATATGCTGATCCGATTGCGGGATTAGTTGTTTCACTTCTTGTTGTAAAAATGGCATGGAGCATTGGAGCGGAAGCAATTCATGCAACGCTTGACCATGTTCTTCATGAGGAGGATGTTATTCCGCTTAGAGAAGCAGTTCTTCAAGTAGATGGTGTGAAAAAAATTGGTTCTTTATATGCACGGGAGCATGGTCATTATGTTATTGTCGATATTAAAGTGTCTGTAGATCCATACATTACCGTAGAAGAAGGACACCGTATTGGAAAACATGTGAAAGAAATACTTATGAAACAAGATAATGTACAAAATGTATTCGTACATATAAATCCGTATTCTCCAAATTAAACATCATTAACATTTTAGTATATAGATATTGCATCGTAGTTTGCATTATATTGTCACCCCTTAATCTGTCTTGTATAATGAACAGGTTAAGGGGTGATTTCGTGTTACAACCGAAGACGCGTTGGAAAGAAAAAGAATATAATGACGAGCGAGTGAGTGAATTAGCAAGTAAATTACAGTTATCGCCACTTGTCGTTTCATTATTCCTCGGTAGAGGACTAGATACAGAAGATAAGATTTTAGATTTTTTAAATACAGAAAATCAAGAATTTCATGATCCATTTTTATTAGAAGGAATGGATAGAACGGTAGAACGTGTAAATAAGGCCATTCAAAATGGAGAGCAAATATTAATATTTGGTGATTACGATGCGGACGGAGTAAGTAGTACGACGGTTTTATATCTTGCTCTTCAAGAATTAGGTGCAGAAGTAGAATTTTACATTCCAAATCGTTTTACAGAAGGGTATGGACCGAACGAAGAAGCGTTTCGTTGGGCGCATAGCGCAGGGTTCTCACTGGTTATTACTGTCGACACTGGCATCGCAGCAGTACATGAAGCAAATGTAGCGAAAGAGCTTGGAATAGATCTAATTATTACAGATCACCATGAGCCACCGCCAGAATTGCCAGAAGCACTTGCGATTATACATCCGAAATTAGAAGGTGGCGTATATCCGTTTCACTATTTAGCTGGTGTAGGTGTTGCGTTTAAAGTTGCGCATGCACTATTAGGCCGTGTACCAGAACATTTATTAGAGATTGCAGTAATTGGTACAGTAGCCGATTTAGTATCACTTCATGGTGAAAATAGGTTGCTAGTGAAACGCGGTTTAAAACATATGCGTATGACGAGAAATATTGGTTTGAAGGCATTGTTTAAAGTTGCTAACGTTTCGCAAAGTGAAATTACCGAAGAGAGTATTGGTTTCTCAATTGCACCTCGTATTAATGCGGTCGGGCGTTTAGAAGATGCAGCGCCGGCTGTACACCTTTTATTATCAGATGATCCAGAGGAAGCGAAAGAGCTAGCTGAAGAAATTGATGAGCTGAACAAACTGCGAAAAGATATTGTAAAGCAAATTACAGAAGAGGCTATCGCTGAAGTGGAAAATAACTTCCCACCAGAAGAAAATAAAGTATTAGTACTTGCAAAAGAAGGCTGGAACCCAGGGGTAATTGGAATTGTTGCTTCTAAATTAGTTGAACGTTTTTATCGTCCGACGATTGTATTAAGCATTGATCCTATAAAAGAAACAGCAAAAGGCTCAGCACGTAGTATTGCAGGATTTGATTTGTTTGCAAATTTATCAGATTGTAGAGAGTTATTACCACACTTCGGAGGGCATCCGATGGCAGCGGGAATGACGCTACATATGAATGATGTAGATGAATTACGTCGCCGCTTAAATGAACAAGCAGATGCAATTTTAACAGACGAAGATTTTATTCCAATTACAGCAGTTGATGTTTTTTGCAAAGTAGAGGATGTAACGTTAGCGGCAATTGAAGATATGCAAAAACTAGCCCCGTTTGGTATTGGAAATCCGAAACCACGTATTGCAGTAAAAGATGCAGAGTTAGAAAGCATTCGCGCAATCGGATCAGATGGCTCTCATTTAAAAATGGCTCTTCGTGATGGACAAGCAACACTGGATACAATTGGATTTGGTTTTGGTGCATATGCGAAAGAAATCTCTCCAGTTGCAAAAGTATCTGTAATAGGAGAAGCGTCTATTAATGAATGGAATAACTTTAAGAAGCCACAACTAATGGTACAAGATATTGCTGTAGAGGCGTGGCAATTATTTGATTGGCGTAGTATGCGTAATGCAGAAGCAAATTTAGCAGAACTTCCGAAAGAAAAAATAACAATGGTGTATTTTTCTGAAGAGGTATTGAATAAATTTTCTTTAGAGAGCTATAAAGAAAAGCTCATGCATGCTTCAGAAGTAACGCATTTAGATGATCAATATATCGTGTTACTTGATTTACCAAAAGGAACAGATGAATTACGTGAGCTATTTAAGGTAGGATTCCCAGCGCGAATTTATACGCTATTTTATCAAGAGAATAACCACTTATTTAGTACAGTTCCGACGAGAGAACACTTTAAATGGTACTATTCTTTCTTAAGCCAAAAAACACCATTTTCTTTAAGACAATATGGAGAACAACTATGTCGTCATAAAGGTTGGTCAAAAGATACAGTAAATTTCATGACACAGGTGTTTTTTGAGTTAGAATTTGTTACAATAAAAGATGGCGTCATTTTTATGGCAGACAAAAAACAAAAGCGTGATTTAATTGAATCGAACACATATCGTGAGAAAATGAACCACTTACAATTAGAAAAAGAATTGGTTTATAGCACATATCAGCAACTATATACATGGTTTGAAACGATTCGTAATCATAAAGAAGTAGAACAGTTAGGGTAAAGGATTTGTATTTACAAACCTTTTAGATCTGAGGAGGATTCAGAAATATGGATTTCAAGCAACATATCGCAATTGTACCGGATTATCCGAAAGAAGGTATTGTGTTTAAAGACATTACACCTTTAATGAATGACGGTAAAGCATACAAAGCAGCAACAGATGCAATCGTTGAATACGCAAAAGAAAGAGATATCGATGTTGTAGTAGGACCAGAAGCTCGTGGTTTCATTATCGGTTGCCCAGTTTCTTATGCGTTAGAAGTAGGATTTGCGCCAGTTCGTAAATTAGGAAAATTACCACGTGAAGTAATTACAGTTGACTACGGTAAAGAATATGGTAAAGATGTTTTAACAATCCATAAAGATGCAATTAAGCCAGGTCAACGCGTATTAATTACAGATGACCTATTAGCTACAGGTGGAACTATCGAAGCGACAATTAAGCTAGTTGAAGAACTTGGCGGAGTTGTAGCAGGGATTGCATTCTTAGTAGAGCTTACTTACTTAGATGGTCGTAAAATGTTAGATGGTTACGATGTATTAGTATTAGAAAAATACTAATCACTATATAGGTAAAACTACGGTGATAAAAAGTACCCGTGAATCTCTTGGAGAGGAGCGGGTACTTTTGTATAATTGAACAAAAAATCATGGTGAAATGTCAGTAAAATCTTTTCCTTTTCACAATTCACAATCATTGGGTTATAATGATAGAATATAATTTATTCTATTAAATAAAGATAAAGTCAATTTTCAATAAAAGGTGATTCGATGGCAAATGAGCAGGTACTAACAGCTGAACAGGTACTCGAGAAAGCAAGTCAATATTTAGTGGATGAAGATATTGAGCTAGTAGCACGTGCCTATGAATATGCACGCGATGCGCATAGCGAACAATACAGAAAATCGGGTGAACCGTATATTATTCATCCAATTCAAGTTGCAGGTATTTTAGTTGATTTACACATGGATCCAGCTACGGTATCAGCAGGTTTCTTACATGATGTAGTGGAAGATACAGAGATTACGTTAGAAGATATTGAACGGGAATTTAACAAAGAAATTGCTATGCTTGTTGATGGTGTTACGAAGCTTGGGAAGATCAAATATAAATCTCACGAACAACAACAAGCAGAAAACCATCGCAAAATGTTTATTGCAATGGCTCAAGATATTCGAGTTATTTTAATTAAACTAGCTGATCGTCTTCATAACATGCGTACATTGAAACATTTGCCTCAAGAGAAGCAGCGTCGCATAGCGAATGAAACGCTAGAAATCTTTGCACCTTTAGCACATAGACTCGGAATTAGTACTATTAAATGGGAGCTAGAGGATACGTCACTTCGCTATTTAAATCCACAACAATATTATCGTATTGTAAATTTAATGAAGCGTAAACGTGCAGAACGTGAAGAATATTTAGACGAAGTAATGACTGGTATTCGTGAGAAATTAAAAGAAGTTGCAATTCAACCTGAGATCTCTGGAAGACCGAAACATATTTACAGTATTTATCGTAAAATGGCACTGCAAAATAAACAGTTCAATGAAATTTATGATTTATTAGCTGTACGTGTCGTTGTAAATAGTATTAAAGATTGTTATGCAGTGCTTGGAATTATTCATACGTGCTGGAAGCCGATGCCAGGTCGTTTTAAAGATTATATTGCAATGCCAAAAGCAAATCTATATCAATCTCTTCATACGACTGTAATTGGACCGAAAGGTGATCCGCTTGAAGTGCAAATTCGTACGAAAGAAATGCACGAAATTGCAGAATTCGGGATCGCGGCACACTGGGCATACAAAGAAGGAAAAACAGCAGAAACAACAGGTACATTAGAGAAGAAACTCACGTGGTTCCGTCAAATATTAGAATGGCAAAATGAAACTTCTAATGCAGAAGAATTTATGGAGTCATTAAAAATTGATTTATTCTCTGACATGGTATTCGTCTTTACACCGAAAGGCGATGTAATGGAATTACCACTTGGATCGGTTCCAATTGATTTCGCGTATCGTGTCCATTCGGAAATTGGGAATAAAACAATTGGTGCAAAAGTAAACGGGAAAATGGTGACGCTGGATTATAAATTAAAAACAGGCGATATCATTGAAATTTTAACGTCGAAACATTCATATGGCCCAAGTCAAGATTGGGTAAAACTTGCTCAAACATCTCATGCGAAAAATAAAATTCGTCAATTCTTTAAGAAACAACGTAGAGACGAAAATATTGAAAAAGGCCGTGAACTTGTTGAAAAGGAAGTACGTGGTCTAGAGTATGAGATGAAAGAAGTATTAGCGCCTGATAACTTAAAACGCGTCGCTGAGAAATTTAACTTTGCAAATGAAGAAGATATGTTTGCAGCAGTTGGATATAGCGGAATTACAGCTTCGCAAATTGTTACGCGACTAACGGACAAGTTCCGCAAGCAACGCGAAGAAGAAGAAATTGTTGAAGTTAAAGAAGTTCGTAAACCGATGAAAATTCGAAAATGGGATTCTGGTGTAAAGGTAAGCGGTGCTGATAATTTATTAATCCGTTTATCGAAATGCTGTAACCCAGTTCCGGGTGATGATATCGTTGGGTATATTACCAAAGGCCGAGGTGTATCGATTCACCGCCGTGATTGTGTAAATGTTCATACAGAAGAAGCGATAGAACGTTTATTAGAAGTTGAGTGGGAAGGTAGCCCTGAAAAAGAAATAGAGTATAACGTTGATATTGAAATTTCAGGTTACGATCGCCGCGGTTTATTAAATGAAGTACTGCAAGCTGTTACAGAGACGAAAACATACATTTCAGCTGTTTCTGGTAGAAGTGACCGTAATAAGATGGCAACAATTAATATGTCAATCTCGATTCGTAATTTACAACACTTGAAAAAAGTAGTAGAACGCATTAAACGCGTTCCAGAAATTTATGCAGTACGACGCATGATGCATTAATAGGGAGTGTAGAAAGATGAGAGTTGTTTTACAACGATCAAAGAAAGCGTCTGTCACAGTAGACGGTGAGATCGTAGGACAAATTCCGTTCGGTTTAACATTACTAGTTGGCATTACGCACGAAGATACAGAAAAAGATGCAACTTACATTGCGGAAAAAATTGCAAACTTACGTATTTTTGAAGATGAGAGCGGAAAGATGAATCATTCTGTACTTGATGTAGAAGGACAAGTTCTATCTATTTCGCAATTCACATTATACGGAGATTGCCGCAAGGGAAGACGTCCAAACTTTATGGATGCTGCGAAACCTGATTATGCAGAGCGTCTATACGATTTCTTTAATGAAGAAGTTCGTAAACAAGGATTACATGTGGAAACAGGGAAGTTCGGAGCAATGATGGATGTTTCTTTAATCAATGATGGTCCGGTGACCTTAATTGTAGAAAGTAAATAGTGTTGATAAAAAAGAGAGGGTTATATAATCCTCTCTTTTTTATACATTGTTGTATGTTTTGTTCATTTATTTGGAATCAATAGCAGTTTCGGTTATGTATAACTCTCCCATCAATATGGAACAATAAAAAGTAAAACATCCATATTGAATGTGAGGGATATACGTATGCGTATGAATGAAAAAGGGCATTCTGTTACAAATGGTGCAAATCAACTATTTAACGTGAATTTTCATGATTTTATTTCAAAAGAGCAAAACAATACTTCAATGGAGCTTGCTTCCGAGTTTGGGATTTCTCTTCAAGATGTAAAGCGTTTAAAGAAGCAGATTGAACGTTCTTAGAGCACTTGACAATCCTACTTAACAAACGTATAGTAATTTTATATTTACATATGAATATAACCGTTGATAGAGAAGAGTAAATGAGACACACATGGAAAGAGAAGGAATGTCTTAGGCTGAAAACATTTCTGCATGATGACTGATTGAATGACACTCTAGAGGTTTCAACTTGAACGGCATATACGCTTAGTAGGGATGAACGCACATTTAAGCGTTATTAAAAAAGTGGAAGCATACGTGCTTCAATTAGGGTGGCACCACGGGTATAATACTCTCGTCCCTACTGTTTAAACAGTAGAGGCGGGAGTTTTTTTATTTTTATTAAGATTAAAACAATTTGAGGAGGAACTGAATATGTCTATTCAAATCCCACGCGGAACGCAAGATATTCTTCCAGGCACTGTTGAGTTATGGCAGTATATCGAAGGGCAAGCACGCGAAATTTGCCGTCGTTACAATTATAAAGAAATTCGTACACCAATTTTTGAGCACACTGAGCTATTTTTACGCGGTGTTGGTGATACGACAGATATCGTACAAAAAGAAATGTACTCATTCCAAGATCGTGGAGAGCGCAGCTTAACATTACGTCCAGAAGGTACTGCACCTGTTGTACGTTCTTACGTTGAAAATAAAATGTTTGGTGATGCAACACAACCAACGAAATTATACTATATCGGTCAAATGTTCCGTTATGAAAGACCACAAGCAGGTCGCTATCGTCAATTCGTACAATTCGGTATCGAAGCAATCGGCAGTAATGACCCTGCAATTGATGCAGAAGTAATTGCACTTGCTGTTGAATTTTACCGCGGCATGGGCTTAAAAAATATTAAAGTTGTATTAAACAGTTTAGGTGACGCAGCGAGCCGTCAAGCGCACCGTGATGCATTAATCGCACACTTTGAGCCACGTATCGGCGAATTCTGTTCTGACTGTCAATCTCGCTTAGAAAAGAACCCACTTCGAATTTTAGACTGTAAGAAGGACCGTAACCATGAATTAATGGGAACAGCACCATCTATTACAGAATACTTAAACGAAGATTCAGCAATATACTACGACAAAGTTCAAGAACTATTAACGATGATGGATGTTCCGTTTGAAAAAGATCCGAACTTAGTGCGTGGTTTAGACTACTACCAACACACTGTTTTTGAAATTATGAGTGAGGCAGAAGGTTTCGGTGCAATCACTACATTAAGCGGTGGTGGCCGTTATAACGGACTTGTACAAGAAATCGGTGGACCAGAAATGCCAGGTATCGGTTTTGCAATGAGTATTGAACGTTTAATTATGGCGCTAAAAGCTGAAAACATCGAATTACCACTTGAACATAGTATTGATTGTTACGTTGTGGCGCTTGGCGAAAAAGCGAAAGACCATGCTGCAAAAGTTGCGTTCGATCTTCGTAAAGCTGGATTGTCAGTTGAAAAAGATTATTTAGATCGTAAAATGAAAGCACAATTTAAATCAGCAGATCGTCTAAAGGCGAAATTTGTAGCTGTATTAGGAGAAGATGAGCTAGATAAAGGCATCATTAACTTAAAAGATATGGCAACAGGTGAACAAGAAGAAGTAGCGTTAGATGTATTTGCTTCATACGTAGCAGAGAAATTAATATAGGGGGAACTTACAGTGGCTGAAAGAACACATGCATGTGGAAAAGTAACAGTAGAAGCTGTTGGACAAACAGTTCAATTAAAAGGTTGGGTACAAAAACGCCGTGACTTAGGTGGATTAATCTTTATCGACTTACGTGACCGTACAGGTATCGTGCAAGTTGTATTTAACCCAGAAACCTCAAAAGAAGCGTTAGAAGTAGCAGAAACAATTCGTAGCGAATACGTATTACACGTAGAAGGTACAGTTGTTGAACGTGGTGAAGGCGCAATTAATGACAATATGGCAACTGGTCGTATTGAAGTACAAGCAACAAAAGTAAATGTACTAAATGCAGCGAAAACAACGCCAATCATCATTGCTGATGATACAGATGCATCAGAAGATGTGCGTTTAAAATATCGTTATTTAGACTTACGTCGCCCAGTAATGTTTAACACATTCAAAATGCGTCATGACGTAACGAAAACAATTCGTAACTTCTTAGACACAGAAGAGTTCTTAGAAGTAGAAACACCAATTTTAACGAAAAGCACGCCAGAAGGAGCTCGTGACTATTTAGTACCAAGTCGTGTGCATGATGGTGAATTCTATGCACTACCACAGTCACCACAGTTATTTAAACAGCTTCTTATGGTCGGCGGATTTGAGCGTTACTATCAAGTAGCACGTTGTTTCCGTGATGAAGATTTACGTGCGGATCGTCAACCGGAATTCACGCAAATCGATATCGAAGCTTCATTCTTAACACAAGATGAAATTTTAGATATGATGGAGCGTATGATGACGAAAGTTATGAAGGATGCAAAAGGTGTAGAAGTTAGTGCACCATTCCCTCGTATGAAATATGCTGATGCAATGGCTCGCTACGGTTCTGATAAGCCAGATACACGCTTTGAAATGGAACTAACAGACTTATCTGAGTTTGCTGCAGGTTGTGGCTTTAAAGTGTTTACAAGTGCTGTAGAAAGCGGCGGACAAGTAAAAGCAATCAATGCAAAAGGTGCTGCAAGTAAATATTCTCGTAAAGACATCGATGCATTAACTGAATTCGTGAAAGTATACGGTGCAAAAGGTCTAGCTTGGCTTAAAGTTGAAGAAGACGGTTTAAAAGGACCGATTGCAAAATTCTTCGGTGAAGAAGATGCAAATGTGTTAATGAGCACATTAGAAGCTACTGCTGGCGACTTATTACTATTCGTAGCAGATAAGAAGAGCGTTGTTGCAGATAGCTTAGGCGCACTTCGTTTACGTCTAGGTAAAGAGCTTGAGTTAATTGATGAAAGTAAATTTAATTTCCTATGGGTAACGGATTGGCCACTTCTTGAGTACGATGAAGATGCAGATCGTTACTTCGCAGCTCACCACCCATTCACAATGCCATTCCGTGAAGACGTTGAGTTACTAGAAACAGCACCAGAAAAAGCACGTGCACAAGCATATGACCTTGTATTAAACGGTTATGAGCTTGGTGGTGGATCACTTCGTATTTACGAGCGTGACGTACAAGAAAAAATGTTCAAAGCACTTGGATTCTCACAAGAAGAAGCGCAAGAGCAATTCGGATTCTTATTAGAAGCATTCGAATACGGTACACCACCACACGGCGGTATTGCATTAGGTTTAGATCGTCTTGTTATGCTGCTTGCAGGCCGTACGAACCTTCGTGATACAATTGCATTCCCGAAAACAGCAAGCGCAAGCTGCTTATTAACAGAAGCTCCAAGCCCAGTTGCAGAAGCACAGCTTGAAGAGTTAAACTTAAAATTAAGCTTAAAAGAAGAGAAGTAAGAATAGGGTCTAGATGGTTATACTAATACCATCTAGACTTTTTTTGAGAGGTTGTTTAAAAAGTCCGGTTTAGATAACTGTCGCATCTCATCGTTGCTTCGCCAGTTCGGTGCTCGAGTAGTATTTCTACACTGCGCTCCTCCTGGCTTCAGCGCCTCGATCTGCTCGGTTCTCTAAATCCTCCTTTTTAAACGTGTATTGAAAGGAAGTAAAAAAAGACCGGTTTACACTATGTTTTCATTATCGAAATATGTATTTTTAGGAATTCTATAACTTTTTCTATACAAATAGTCGGAAAAACGCTAGAATACATGGTAGACCATTTTTGTAATAGGAGTGTAGAGCTGAATGTTACATCAATTTTCACGTAATGAATTAGCCTTCGGTAAAGAAGGACTTGAAATATTAAAAAATAGTACAGTCGGTATTTTAGGAATTGGCGGCGTAGGCTCTTTTGCAGCTGAAGCGTTAGCACGTTCTGGCGTTGGACGTCTTGTATTAGTTGATAAAGACGTTGTAGATATTACAAACGTAAACCGTCAAATTCACGCTTTAGTATCTACTGTAGGACGTTCAAAAGTAGAATTAATGAAAGAGCGTATCGCAGACATTAACCCAGAGTGTGAAGTAATTGGACTTGAAATGTTTTATACAGATGAAACATATGAAGAGTTCTTTAAGCACGGTTTAGATTTCGTAGTGGATGCATCTGATACGATTACGTTCAAAATCCATTTAATTAAACAATGTTTACGTCGTAAAATTAAAATTATCTCATGTATGGGTGCAGCAAATAAAATGGATCCAACTCGCTTCCGTATTGCGGACATTTCTAAAACACATACAGATCCAATTGCGAAAGTAATTCGTACGAAGCTTCGTAAAGATGGTATTAAAAAAGGTGTAAAAGTTGTCTTCTCTGACGAAAACCCAATCGTAATTCGTGAAGAAGTACGTAAAGAAATCGTACCAGACGAAAATGCAAAAATTCGTAAAGCGAAATTACCACCTTCATCAAATGCATTCGTACCATCTGTGGCAGGCCTAATCATGGCAAGTCACGTTGTACGTGAACGTATTAAAAACGTTGAAGTGAAGCGTGTAGGGCAAGAATAAAAAGAAAGCATATATCCGTCAAGGGTATATGCTTTTTCTATTATGTTTTAAAGAATTGCAGATATTTGCAATACTAATAATTCGAATGTAAGTAATCCTAATAAAGAATAATCGTATTTATCCGACTTATAGGCGGAAGTCTTTTTTAAACTCTTAATGGTAAAAAGACCTAATATTAGAACGAGAATACCGAGTGTTATTTTGAAGACTATTAATGAAATAGCAACCATCGCCCTTAAAATGTATATGTTTATAATAACATTTTAGTAAAAAATATCTAATCTATACCGAGAGTTTTCTTGTGTGATAGGGAGGGATATTTCTTGTCGAATCATCGATATATTAAAAAAATCGTTGATATATTTTGAGTTACGATAGATATATTTGAAAAATCGTCGGTGTAATTTCATTTACCGACACATACATATATACTCTCCACCAAAGAAACAAACAGGGACGTCACTTAGTCAAAAAAGTGACATCCCTGTTTTTAATTCTCTGCAGAATAAATAATATCTAAATTCCCGTTTTGATCGGTTTTGAAAATCGGGGCAATTTGCTCTTCTTGCTCTTCGACCGAAACAAGTTTTCGAGCACGATCCATAATTCGAACAAGCATCGCGTAATCTTCTTCGATTGCTTGTTGTTTTTTTGTGAGTACCGCTAATTTCGTTTCAAGTTCATGATTCGTTTTTTGCAGAGAAGTGAGCTGAGCTTGTAATACATCATTTTCAGTTTGCAACTTTGCGAGTGAAGGGTTATTATGCTCCAAGTTTTGCAAAAATGAGATGACATTTTGCATCGTAAGTTCTTGTTTACTTGGCGTAATATCTTCAGAAAACTCAGCATCGATTACGAGTTGTTTCGTTTTCGTGAACTGATTTTTTTCTATTTTAGCTTCAGAGCGCTTTAATTCTTTACGTTGTTTCTTCGCAAGTTGCACAGCATCTTCGTAATTCGGCCTTACTTCAGCATTCCATCTAAAGCCGCAAGCTGCTGAAGTCCGGTTCAACGTATCGCCGACTTCATCAAATGCTTTTATTTGTGTACTTCCGCTGCGAATATGTCGTAAAACAGTTTCTGCTAAAAGGAGATCATCTTCTTTTGTCCATGCATCTTGACGTGTTTTCATAAGCGAAGCCTCCATAATGGTGACGTTTTCGTTTATGTTACCCTTTATTTTTCGTTTTATTCGAAGTTTGTAATCTTTCATAAACAGTAGAAAGGGCTTGCTCAAATTTCCCTGTCGTTTTCGGTTTATAATATTGCTTGTTTTTTATTTTATCAGGTAAGTATTGTTGCCTTACCCAGCCATTTGGATGGTCGTGTGGATATAAATATCCAATGCCTCTTCCAAGTGATTCTGCGCCTTTGTAATGACTATCTTTTAAATGGCTTGGAATGTCACCTGTTTGACCGTTGCGTAAATCGTGTAATGCAGCATCAAGTGCTTTATAAGCTGAATTTGATTTTGGTGATAAGCATAGCTCGATAACGGCATTTGCAAGTGGGATGCGTGCTTCTGGGAATCCAACTCGTTCAGCTGATTCAATTGCAGCTAGTGTACGTGGTCCAGCTTGTGGGCTAGCAAGTCCAATATCTTCATAAGCCATAATAAGAAGGCGTCTGCCAATACTTTGTAAATCACCTGCTTCAATAAGGCGTGCTAAATAATGGAGCGCTGCATTTACATCACTTCCGCGCACTGATTTTTGAAATGCTGATAATACGTCATAATGAGCATCGCCGCCTTTGTCGTGAACGAAGCTCTTCTTTTGTAAGCATTCTTCCGCAATCTCGAGTGTGATTTCAGCCGCTTGATCGTCTGTAGTAAAGCTAGATAGTACAGCAAGCTCAAGTGCGTTATAAGCGGAACGCATATCACCACCAGAGGCATTTGCAAAGTGATGTAGTGCTTCATCTGTTACCGTTACAGCATATTCTCCAAGGCCTTTTTCTTTATCTTCTAAAGCTCTTTTTAACCCAATTAAAATATCATCTTCTGTTAGTGCGTGTAATTCGAAAATTTGACACCTGCTTCGAATAGCGTAGTTTATTGCATGGAATGGATTACTTGTCGTTGCACCAATTAAAGTAAGAAGTCCGCTTTCTAAGTGAGGTAATAGAAAGTCTTGCTTTGCTTTATCTAGACGGTGAACTTCATCTAAAATTAAAACGAGGTGTCGATGCATCTTCGCTTCTTGCACGACAACTTCCATATCTTTTTTATTGTGAGTAACAGCGTTCAATAGACGAAACGGGGTACCGGTACTTCCAGCAATTGCACTGGCAATGGATGTTTTTCCTGTACCTGGAGGACCGTATAAAATCATAGATTGAAAATGATTGGCTTGGACCATTCGCCATAAAATCTTTCCTTCACCAACTAAATGTTGTTGCCCAATAATTTCTTGAATATTTGTAGGGCGCATTCGATGTGCGAGTGGTTGTTTCATTTGGACCGTCTCCCTTAATATATAATCTCGTTCTATCGTATCATTTTTTGCTACGAAATTTGAAATAGGATGCTGTTTTATGGGAAAAATGAAGGATAATATTTTCATTTTTCTTTCAATTGTAATAATTTCCGAGTTTTTCAATGTGATTTTATGTTATCATTTTGATACACAAGTTGAAATTTCTTATAATACTATATTATGCTATAATTTCATAGGATTTTAAATTGTGTTCTTTTTATAAATAAGATATAACCAATAGAAGTGAAAATTTGAAAAGAGGTGCAAAATAGATGAAAATTTCAACGAAAGGCCGCTATGGCTTAACAATTATGATTGATCTTGCAAAAAAGTTTGGTGAAGGTCCGATTTCATTAAAATCAATTGCGCAGGCGCATGACTTATCTGAGCATTACTTAGAGCAATTAATTTCACCACTTCGTAACGCTCGTCTTGTAAAGAGTACGCGTGGGGCATATGGCGGATATGTATTATCTGATCAACCGGCTAACATTACAGCTGGGGATGTAATCCGTGTATTAGAGGGACCGATTAGTGTTGTAGAAATGATAGAAGAAGAAGAGCCAGCGCAGCGCCAGTTATGGATGCGTGTTCGTGATGCGGTGCAAGAAGTGTTAGATAGTACAACGTTAGAAGATTTAGTACGTTATGAGGAAGAAAATCACGGGGGCTATATGTTTTACATTTAATTCCTTGTGAAACGATTTGGAAAGAAGGAGATTTAATGGAACGCATTTACTTAGATCATGCTGCGACATCTCCGACTCACCCAGAAGTGGTCGAAAAGATGATTCCATATATGACAGAAATATTCGGGAACCCGTCTAGTATTCACTTTTATGGACGTCAAACTCGTCACACAGTAGATGAGGCGAGAAGAGTGTGTGCACGCAGCATTCATGCGAATCCGAATGAAATTATATTTACGAGCGGTGGTACAGAAGCTGATAATTTAGCGCTTATCGGTGTAGCACGTGCGAACCGTCATAAAGGTAACCACATTATAACGACGCAAATTGAACATCATGCGATTTTGCATACGTGCGAATTGTTAGAGCGTGAAGGGTTTGAAGTGACATATTTACCTGTCGATGAAACAGGGCGCATTCAAGTTTCTGACATACAAAAGGCATTAACAGAAGAGACGATTCTTGTATCTGTTATGTTTGGGAATAATGAAGTAGGGACGATGCAACCGATTGTGGAAATAGGAAAGCTGTTAAAAGAGCATCAAGCGTATTTCCATACAGATGCGGTACAAGCTTACGGTTTAGTAGAAATTAATGTGAAAGAGTTTGGTATTGATTTATTATCAATTTCAGCTCATAAAATTAACGGGCCAAAAGGTGTAGGTTTCTTATACGCTGGTGCAAATGTGAAATTTGAACCGTTATTAATAGGCGGAGAGCAAGAAAGAAAACGCCGTGCTGGTACGGAAAATGTGCCTAGTATTGCTGGGCTTCAGTATGCAATTCTTATAGCTGAAAAAACTTGTGAGCAAAAAAATGCCCAATATGAAGAGTTTAAAGATATAATGGTATCTGTCTTCAAAAATGAAGGCATTACTTTCGAGGTAAACGGAAACTTAGAACATCGCTTACCGCATGTACTTAATGTAAGTTTTACAGGAATGAACATTGAACCTTTCCTTGTGAACTTAGACTTAGCTGGCATTGCAGTATCAAGTGGTTCTGCTTGTACAGCTGGTTCGATTGATCCATCACATGTATTAGTAGCGATGTTTGGAAAAGACTCCGATCAAATACGTTCATCCGTACGCTTTAGTTTTGGACTTGGAAATACGAAAGAGCAAATTGAAAAAGCGGCGTACGAAACAGTGAAAATCGTGAAGCGATTAACACAAAATTAGCATGGGAGGTGACATGATGAACAAACTACCTCACGAAACACGCGTTGTCATCGGAATGTCCGGTGGCGTCGATTCATCTGTAGCAGCACTTTTATTAAAAGAGCAAGGTTATGATGTAATCGGAATTTTTATGAAAAACTGGGATGATACAGATGAGAATGGTGTCTGCACAGCAACAGAAGATTACAATGATGTAATTGAAGTGTGTAACCAAATTGGTATTCCGTATTATGCAGTAAACTTTGAAAAACAATACTGGGATAAAGTATTTACGTACTTCTTAGATGAGTACCGAGCTGGTCGTACACCAAACCCAGATGTAATGTGTAATAAAGAAATTAAATTTAAAGCATTTTTAGAGCATGCAATTGCGCTTGGTGCGGATTATGTGGCAACAGGCCATTATGCACGCGTTGCTTATATGGACGGCGAATATAAAATGCTTCGCGGTGTTGATGACAATAAAGATCAAACATATTTCTTAAATCAATTAAGCCAAGAGCAATTATCAAAAACAATGTTCCCGTTAGGTGAATTAAAGAAACCGCAAATTCGTGAAATGGCGAAAGAAGCTGGCTTAGCGACAGCGGCGAAAAAAGATAGTACAGGTATTTGCTTCATTGGTGAGCGTAACTTTAAAGATTTCTTAAGTAACTACTTACCGGCACAACCAGGTGTAATGCAAACATTATCTGGTGAAGTGAAAGGGAAGCATGACGGTTTAATGTATTATACAATTGGACAACGTCATGGCCTTGGAATTGGTGGTAATGGTGATCCATGGTTTGCTGTTGGGAAAAATCTAAAAGAAAACATTTTATATGTTGATCAAGGATTCCATAACGAACTTCTATATGGTGATGAAGTTATTGCTACGAATGTAGGATGGGTAAGTAACAAAGAAAAAGAAACAGAATTTAAGTGCACGGCGAAATTCCGTTATCGTCAAGAAGACAATAAAGTAACGGTTCAAATCGTTGATGAAAATACAGTTCGTATTCTTTGTGATGAGCCAATTCGTGCAATTACACCAGGACAAGCAGTCGTTTTCTATGATGGAGATGAGTGCTTAGGCGGTGCTACAATTGATGAAGTATACCGTAGTGGTAAGAAATTGGATTATTTAGGATAAATGAGAAGCCTCTGCCGATTAGCGGTTAGAGGTTTCTTTTACATAAAGCGAATTTTCGTTCGCTTGGAAAATACATTCTTTGTTATAATTTGTTGTAGAGGTGAAGGACATGTCAAACAAACTTGAAACAGGTATTCAATATATGCAAGAAGGAAACTGGGAAGAAGCAGCTAAAAATTTTACAGAAGCAATCGAAGAAAATCCGAAAGATGCGCTTGGATACATTAATTTTGCAAATTTATTAGACGTATTAGGTGATAGCGAGCGAGCGATTTTATTTTATAAACGTGCACTAGAGTTAGATGATAAATCTGCAGCAGCCTACTATGGTTTAGGAAATGTATATTATGGCCAAGAGCAATTTACTGAAGCGAAAGCTGTATTTGAACAAGCAATGCAAGCTGGATTACAATCAGCTGATGTAACATTTATGTTAGGTATCACACATGTACAGCTTGGAAATGATCGTCTTGCACTACCATTCTTACAAAGAGCAACAGAATTAGATGAAAACGATGTAGAAGCTGTATTCCAGTGCGGACTTTGCTTCGCGCGACTAGAACACGTTCAAGAGGCGAAACCTTATTTTGAAAAGGTATTAGAAATGGATGAGGAGCATGCAGATGCGTATTACAATTTAGGTGTTGCGTACGTATTTGAGGAAAATAATGAGAAGGCTCTCGCTTTATTTAAGAAAGCAACTGAAATTCAGCCAGATCACTTTTTAGCGGGTAATGGCGTTCGTTTATTAGAGCAAGAAGCTGAATAAGATAAAAATATAGTTTAATGGGTAGTTATCCCTCATCTAAAAAGGTGGGGGATGTACTGCTCATTAAAGTGAAAATACCGGAAAGGAGAGGAAAAATGGGAAATCAACATGCAATGGATTTGTTTGAGGAAGAGAAAAAGTTTATAAAAGCGCAAGTTCTTCATACCATTTTCCACAACGAAGAAAACCTCTATTCCGTTGTCAGTATGAAAGTCATTGAAACGAATGAAACGTATGACGAAAAGAAAGTAATGATAAACGGTCATTTTCCCCGCATGCATGAAGATGAAGTGTTTACATTGACAGGTCATTTTAAGGACCATCCAAAGTATGGAAAACAATATATGGTTGAAACATTTAAAAAAGAATTGCCGCAAACAAAAGCAGGTATGGTGCAATATTTAGCGAGTGATTTATTTAAAGGGATAGGAAAACGTACAGCTGAAAAAATTGTGGACCATCTCGGAGAACATGCTATTTCTAAAATTATGGATGACCCTGAGGCATTAAATGGTGTTGTTAATAAACAAAAGGCTCAGGAAATATATGAGACAATTGTTGAACATCAAGGGCTAGAGAAAGTAATGAGCTTTTTAAATGGCTACGGTTTTGGAACGAAACTTTCTATTAAGATTTACCAGCAATATAAAGAGATGACATTAGAAGTGATTCGTAATAATCCGTATCAACTTATCGAAGAAGTGGACGGGATTGGTTTTGGAAGAGCGGATGATATAGGGCGTGCGTTAGGGATATCGGGTAATCATGACGACCGTGTACGCGCAGGATGTTTTTACACATTAGAGAATGTCTCATTACAACTTGGTCACGTTTATATGAGGAAAGATCAACTTGTAAGAGAAACGATGTCACTTTTAAACAATCATGAAGGGAGAGTGACTGAGGAAGATATTATAGGTTGTATTGAAACGATGCAAAGTGAAGGGAAAGTCATCATAGAAGAAGAACGAGTGTATTTAGCAACGTTATTCTACTCTGAGAAAGGTGTTGTAAAGTCTATTCGCAGGCTTATGAATCAAGAAGAAACACCTTCATTTCCAGAAGCAGAAGTGTTAAAAACGTTAGGTGAAATTGAAGAACAACTGAACGTACAATATGCACCGTTTCAGCAAGAAGCAATTCAAACGGCACTTCATAAACCGATGATGTTATTGACAGGTGGACCAGGAACAGGGAAAACAACAGTTATTAAAGGGATTGTTGAAATGTATGCATCACTACACGGGTTATCGTTAAATCCGAATGAATACAGTGATGATAATCCATTTCCAATACTATTAACAGCTCCAACAGGAAGAGCAGCGAAGCGAATGAGTGAATCGACAGGACTTCCAGCTTGCACAATTCACCGTTTACTTGGTTGGACGCCAGAAGGATCTTTCCAGCGTAATGAAACGGACCCTGTCCAAGGTAAGCTCCTTATTATCGATGAATTTTCAATGGTTGATATTTGGCTTGCAAATCAGCTATTTAAGTCGTTGCCGACGAACATTCAAGTTATCGTTGTAGGTGATGAAGATCAGTTGCCATCTGTAGGACCTGGACAAGTATTAAAAGATTTATTAAATGCAGGCGCAGTTCCGACAGTGAAGCTTACTGAAATTTATCGTCAAGCGGAAGGCTCATCAGTGATTCAACTTGCCCATGCGATAAAAAATGGAACTCTACCACCAGATTTAGCACAAAATCAAAAAGATCGTTCATTTATCGGCTGTACAGGAGCTCAAATTGTTGAGGTTGTGAAAAAAGTTTGTGAAAATGCTAAAACAAAAGGCTTTAGCGCAAGAGATGTACAAGTATTAGCACCGATGTACCGCGGGCCTGCTGGTATTAATGTATTAAACGAAGCGCTGCAACAAGTATTTAATCCGAAGAGGGAAAAGAGTAAAGAACTTGCTTACGGTGATGTTGTGTACCGAAGAGGCGATAAAGTACTGCAACTCGTGAATCAGCCGGAGAGCCAAGTGTTTAATGGTGATATTGGGGAAATTGTTTCGGTGTTTTATGCGAAAGAAAACGTTGAGCAACAAGATATGATTATCGTTTCATTTGACGGAATTGAGGTAACGTATACGAAGCCCGATTTAAATCAAATTACGCATGCATATTGTTGTTCCATTCATAAATCACAAGGTAGTGAATTTCCGATTGTTATTATGCCAATCGTGAAAAGTTACAACCGTATGTTACGTCGTAATTTAATTTACACGGGCATTACAAGAAGTAAGAAGTTCCTTATTATTTGCGGAGAGGAAGCAGCTTTCCAATCTGGTGTAAATCGCCTTGATGATGCAATGCGTCAAACAACCTTAGCTAGTCGCTTGCAAGAATCACAAGGAGAAGTACAGATGGTCACAGTTAATGGCGAGGAAATGGACGTGGAAAACATTTCACCGTATGATTTCATGTAACAAGGTGAAATTATATAGTGAAACTTTCAAACGCATAGCGTTGAAAGGCTCCAGTAAAATGTATAAATGAATGCAGTTTGGACATAATGGCGAATAGAATCTGGGAGACTGTAAGGAGATGAAAGCCATATGTTTATTTGTCCAAATTGCAAAGGGAAAGACATTGGAAAAATAGGTGTCAACCAATTTTATTGCTGGAATTGTTATATCGAATTATCGGTTTCAAAGGGGAAAATCCATACGCATCAAGTTGAGGAAGATGGTTCACTAAGCTCTCTTGATGATTTATTTGATGAGAATGAAAGAACGATCGGATAACGAAAAGGGGGATTTACTTTGAATCTACGCAATTCATTAATCGCATTAGGTGTTGGAGCTGCAGCATATCAATATGCTCGTAAGCAAGATGTATTTTCAAAACGCAATATGAAAAAAGCACGTAAGATGATTAAGTCTTACTTATAATCATTTCGATAAAGTGAAAAACTCCCTTGTAGACAAGGGAGTTTTTTTATGCACCCATATGCAAATAAAAAAGTCCGATCTCTGAGAAAAGATAAGATAGACCGTAGCAGCCAACGCCAAGTATTCCATACTGCCATAATTGCTTCGCTTTTTCTTTACGTGAGGAATGAATAAAGAACCCCTTCCAAATACCGAACCCGATACAAATCCATTCAAGAATCATAAAAAGTGCTGATAATCCAAGCATAAACAAAACCATAATTAGCCCTCCTGATTATATTAATTCATGCTGTATTCTCAGGGGTGGTTGTCCTTGTTATGTTATTTATATGTACGTCTTTAAAAAACAGTATGGTCCGTATGAAAAGATTTTAAAAGTTTCGCACATAACCTACCCCATTTATTTTCAAAATAAAGGTGGAGGAGGTTTTTCATGTGAAGAATCTTAAAATCATTTGGATATATCGTTTAGGATTATTGTTACTTGTTTTTCTTTGTCTGCTCGTCTTTTTAAAAATTAAGCCGCTATGGGCACCGATTATTTTTGTATTTAAAGTAGCGATTACGCCGTTTCTTATCGCGTGTTTTATTGCGTATTTATTGCACCCTTTAATTGAAAAAATTCATAAGGAAGGGATGCCCCGTACACTTGCCATTTTGCTCATTTATATCCTTTTCTTTGGCGGAATTGGTTATGGGATTTATAAAGGAACACCAGTCGTTATTAAGCAGTTACAAGAGATTAATGAACAATTTCCGCAGTTTACAAAAATGTACGATTCGTGGATGGATGGCGTTACAGAACAAACGGCGAATTTCCCTTCGTTCATTCATGAAAAGGTGAAACAACTTTTTGTGGGTGTGGAAACGAAGATTCAAGCGCTTTTAAATAAAGTGATGAGTACAGCTCGTGGTGTACTCGATTCATTGCTCATTATTTTCTTAATACCGTTCATTGTATTTTACATATTAAAAGATTATGGTGAGTTTTATCATATCTTTTGGAAACTAGTCCCAAGTAAATGGCGAGGTACGGGGCAAATGCTTGCGAAAGAAATTGATAAATCACTTGGAAGTTATATTCGAGGACAGTTATTTGTTTGTTTAGTATTAGGGGGAGTATCAGCTCTTTCTTTTTGGTTTATCGGTATGAAATATCCATTATTGCTTGGCATTATTATTGGGGTAACGGATATAATCCCGTACTTCGGTCCTATTTTAGGAGCAATCCCGACGTTAATGATTGCAGCAACAGTATCAACGAGTTTACTTATTAAGGCGGGGATCACAATTGCGATTTTGCAATTTGTGGAGAGTAACATTTTATCGCCTTACATCGTTGGTAAGTCACTTCGTATGCATCCCGTTATTATTATGCTTGCCTTACTAGTTGGGGGAGAGGTAGCTGGGATTGTAGGATTGCTAATATCGGTTCCGATTTTAGCAGTTATTCGCACTGTCACTGTTCATGTGAGACCGCTCTTGAAAAAAGAAGATGTGTAAGTATAGAAGCCCTCTATGTAAGAAATAGAGGGCTAATCATATATTTATTTAGAAAGCTGCTCGTGTATCTTTTGAACGAGGGAGCTCACATCATTTGTTTGAATATGTTTTATTTTTTTCCATTCGTTATCATACATAAATACAATTTGATTGTTGAAAAGACGCTTTTGTTCTTTTAGATTAGAAATTTTTGCGAAAGAGTACTCTTCAAATATTGGATTCTTACTTACATCTGGCCCATAAAAGAATAGCCTTTTGTTCGTTAAAATTAGCAATCCTGGCCTTGCGACGGAACGATAAATAAATATGTCTAATGAACATGCTGCGTAAAATAATATCGTTTCGTCAGTCGCTAATATGTTTTTAGCTTTGCTAAGTAAGGTTGTCATTGTGATCGCTCCTTTATTTTATTAACAATAATTTAATTGTCACAAAAAAAGTAATATTTAGAAATTTTTATAAATTATTCTTATAAGGAGATTCCGATTTATTAATAAATGCATACTATATGAAAAGGCTGTTAAGAATGAATAGTGGAATACTTATGATTAATAAGTAATTAATCCAATATAAATGATTATCTACATTGACAAACTTAAGAGAATTCTATTATATTTAATCATATAATACATTAAATCAATGACGGAACAAGTACGTTACAGTCCATTTATAGAGAGAAGCTTCCATATGGCTGAAAGAAGCTTTAAATGAAGGGTAACAGAAAGCTAATCCTGAGAGCAGCTAATCACTGCCGTCTTGCCACGTTACGGCACCATGAGGTGATGAATTGATTGTTATTGTAATCAATTCATAATTAGGGTGGTATCGCGAGTTAACTCTCGTCCCTTTTATAGGGACGGGAGTTTTTTATATTTAAGGAGGAAAATACAATGAAACAACTAACAGGCGCACAAATTCGTCAAATGTTTTTAGACTTTTTCCAAGAAAAAGGACATGCAGTAGAACCTAGTGCATCACTAGTTCCGCATGAAGATCCATCTCTGTTATGGATTAACAGTGGTGTAGCGACATTAAAAAAATATTTTGATGGACGTGTAATCCCGCAAAATCCACGTATTACAAATGCCCAAAAATCAATTCGTACAAACGATATTGAAAACGTAGGGAAAACAGCTCGCCACCATACATTCTTTGAAATGTTAGGAAACTTCTCAATCGGTGATTACTTTAAAGAAGAAGCAATTACTTGGGCTTGGGAATTCTTAACGAGCGACAAATGGATCGGATTCGATAAAGAATTACTATCAGTTACAATCCATCCAGAAGATGAAGAAGCATTCACAATTTGGAATGAGAAAATGGGCGTTCCAAAAGAGCGTATTATCCGCTTAGAAGAAAACTTCTGGGATATCGGTGAAGGCCCAAGTGGACCGAATACAGAGATTTTCTATGACCGCGGAGAAGCTTACGGTAATGACTTTAGTGACCCAGAATTATATCCAGGCGGAGAAAACGAACGTTACTTAGAAGTATGGAACCTTGTATTCTCTCAATTTAACCATAATCCAGACGGTTCATATACACCACTTCCTAAGAAAAACATTGATACAGGGATGGGTCTAGAGCGTATGACATCTATCGTTCAAGATGTGCCTACAAACTTTGATACAGACCTATTCATGCCGATGATTGGTGCAACAGAAACAATTTCTGGTGAAAAATATCGTAATGGCGATTTAGAAAAAGATATGGCATTCAAAGTAATTGCTGACCATATCCGTACAGTAACATTCGCTGTTGGTGACGGTGCTCTTCCATCTAACGAAGGCCGTGGTTATGTATTACGTCGTTTATTACGCCGCGCTGTTCGTTATTCGAAGAAATTAAACATCAACCGTCCATTTATGTTTGAATTAGTACCGGTTGTTGGAGAAGTAATGAAAGACTTCTATCCAGAAGTACTTGAAAAGAAAGATTTCATTGCGAAAGTTGTGAAGAACGAAGAAGAGCGTTTCCATGAAACACTTCATGATGGTGAAGCGATTTTAGCTGAAGTAATTGCAAAAGCAAAAGAAGAAAAAACAACTGTTATTTCTGGAGTAGATGCGTTCCGTCTATATGACACATACGGTTTCCCAATTGAATTAACAGAAGAATATGCAGAAGAAGCTGGCATGACAGTTGATCATGAAGGTTTTGAAAATGAAATGGAAAAACAACGTGAGCGTGCACGTGCTGCTCGTCAAGACGTTGATTCTATGCAAGTTCAAGGTGGTGTCCTTGGAGAAATTAAAGTAGCGAGCGAATTCGTTGGTTACGGTACAGTTGCAGCAGAAAGTAACGTTGTTGCACTTGTGAAAAACGGCGAATACACAGACAGCTTACAAGCTGGTGAAGAAGGACAGTTAATTCTTGATGTAACACCATTCTATGCTGAGAGCGGTGGACAAATTGCAGACCGTGGTTACCTTCTTGCAGATGGTGTGAAAGTTCTTGTAAAAGACGTACAAAAAGCACCAAACGGCCAAAACTTGCATAAAGTTGTTGTTGAAGAAGGAACATTAACGAAAGATGCGGCTGTAAAAGCTATTATCGATACGAAAAATCGTAGTAGCGTTGTAAAAAATCATACAGCAACTCATTTACTACACCAAGCATTAAAAGACGTACTTGGAACACACGTTAACCAAGCAGGTTCTCTTGTAACTTCTGAACGTCTACGCTTTGACTTCTCTCACTTCGGTCAAGTACAAGCTGACGAATTAGAAAAAATTGAGCGTATGGTAAACGAGAAAATTTGGGAAAGTATTGATGTTGAGATTTCTCAAAAAGCAATTGAAGAAGCGAAAGAAATGGGCGCAATGGCATTATTCGGTGAAAAATACGGAGATGTTGTACGCGTTGTACAAGTTGGCGATTACAGCTTAGAGCTTTGTGGTGGTTGTCACGTTGATAATACAGCTTCTATCGGTATTTTCAAAATCGTTGCTGAATCTGGTATCGGTGCAGGAACTCGTCGTATTGAAGCAGTAACTGGTAAGTCTGCATACGAATTAATGAACGATCAAGTAGGTTTATTAAAAGAAGCAGCAGGAAAAATGAAAACAAATCCGAAAGATATTTTAACAAGAGTTGATGGTCTATTTGCTGAAGTGAAACAACTGCAAAAAGAAAATGAATCTCTTGCTGCGAAATTAAGCAATATCGAAGCTGGAAACTTAACTGATTCTGTAATGACAGTTGATGGGGTGAATGTATTAGCAGCGAAAGTAAATGTTGCAGATATGAACAACTTACGTACGATGATGGATGACTTGAAAAATAAATTAGAGTCAGCAGTTGTTGTATTAGCGTCTGTTAATGACGATAAAGTAAACATCCTAGCAGGTGTAACGAAAGACTTAATTAGCCAAGGTTACCATGCTGGTAAACTTGTGAAAGAAGTAGCTTCTCGTTGCGGCGGTGGCGGTGGCGGCCGTCCTGATATGGCACAAGCAGGGGGTAAAAACCCAGCTCAAGTCGAAGAAGCTTTAGCATTTGTACAAGAGTACGTTAAATCTGTTTCAAAATAAAGAGATAGTAGTGTACAATGGTAGGGAGAGGAGAAGTTCTTCTCCCTATACTTACTATATAAGTGAGGTGCTTGAAATGGACGGTTTTGATAAAACAATGAAGTTTAGCATTCAAGATGAAAAACAGAGTGTCCATGTAAATGATGTACTTTTAACTGTGTATGATGCACTTCAAGAAAAAGGCTATAATCCGATTAACCAAATCGTCGGTTATTTATTAAGTGGAGACCCAGCATACATACCTCGCCATAAAGATGCACGTAGCATCATTCGCAAGCTTGAACGTGATGAGTTAATTGAAGAGCTTGTGAAGTCTTACTTGAAACATCATCGTGAGGAGTAGTTTATGCGGATATTAGGTTTAGATGTAGGTACAAAAACAGTCGGAGTTGCAATTAGCGACGAAATGGGCTGGACAGCACAAGGATTAGAAACAATTAAGATTAACGAAGAACGAGGTCACTTTGGTTTTGATCGTATTTCTGAGTTAGTAAAGCAGTACAATGTGGACAAGATAGTAGTAGGTTTACCTAAAAATATGAATGGTACAATTGGCCCGCGTGGTGAAGCGTGCCAACAATTTGCAGAAAACCTACGAGAGCTGTTACAATTAGACGTTGTAATGTGGGACGAGCGTTTGTCAACAATGGCAGCGGAACGTCTGCTCATTTCAGCCGATGTAAGCCGTAAGAAGCGAAAGCAAGTAATTGATAAGATGGCTGCAGTCGTAATCTTACAAGGATTTTTAGATAGTAAATAAGAGGTGACCAAAATGGAAGAAAATCAAATTACAATTGTAGACGAAAAAGGTAACGAACATTTATGTGAAATTATTTTCACTTTTGACGCGGAAAAATTTGGAAAAAAATCATACGTAGTCTTCTATCCAATCGGTGAAGTAGACGAAGATGGAGACCAAATTTATGATGCAATGGCTTATGAGCAAAATGAAGAAGAGGGCGGAACTTTACTTCCAATCGAATCTGAAGAAGAGTGGGAAATGGTACAAGAAATGTTCAACACTCTAGCTGATGAGCAAGAAGCTGAATAATAAGTACTGAAAAGATGGACGACATACAGTCCATCTTTTTTTTGTATTTATATGTAAAATGAAAGATTTTTTGTCGAAACTGTGTAAGTCTTTGTAGTATAATGAGACGGATTGTAGAAAAATAAAGTGTCAATTAAAAAAGATAAGTGAATTTTTTGCGTTTTTACATCGTGCTGTATAGAAAGGTGTACATACGGTCTACAATTAAGTAAGGAGGAAATGTTTTGATAGAGAATCAAGTGAAAAAGAAGCGTAGACGTATCTTTTTATTTTCGATTATTGCACTGCTTTTAGTTTGTGGTTCAGTCTATGCGTATATTTCATCCGCATTAGGACCAGTTGATAGCGGGAATAAAAAAGAGATTGAAGTAGAAATTCCGAAAGGATCATCTACAAGTAAAATTGGAGAAATTTTAGAAGAAAAAGGTGCTGTGAAAAACGGTACAGTTTTTAGTTTTTATACAAAGGCTAAATCGAAAAGTTTACAAGCAGGTACATATCTATTAAACCCTTCAATGAGTGCTGAAGATGTGATCGAACAAATGTCATCTGGCAATGTGCATCGTCCAGCTCTTTATAAAGTGACGATTAAAGAAGGGGCGCAAGTAACTGAAATTGCAGAAACGATTGCGACAGAACTAAAGTGGAATAAAGATGATGTTACGCGTCAATTAAACGATAAAGCATTTATTCAAAAAATGCAGCAAAAGTATCCGAAGTTATTAACGGATAAAATCTTTGATAGCAATATTAAATACCCATTAGAAGGTTATTTATATCCTGCAACGTATTCGTTTTATAAGAAAGATACGACGTTAGAAGAAATTGTAATTCTAATGCTTGAGAAAACAAATGCAATCATTGTTCAAAATGAGGCGACAATGAAAGCGAAGAATTGGGATGTTCATCAGCTTTTAACATTATCTTCACTTATTGAAGAAGAGGCAACTGGTTTTACAGATCGTCAAAAGATCTCTAGTGTCTTTTATAATCGTTTAGCAAAAGGTATGCCGCTTCAAACGGATCCAACGGTATTATATGCACTTGGAAAGCATAAACAACGTGTATTATACGAAGATTTAAAGGTCAACTCACCGTACAATACGTATGTTGTAAAAGGATTGCCGGTAGGGCCAATCGCAAACTCTGGTAAACATTCAGTAGAAGCTGCGTTAGAACCTGCGCAAACAGATTATTATTATTTCTTAGCTGCACCAAGTGGTGAAGTGTACTATGCGAAAACATTAGAAGAGCATAATGCATTAAAGCAAAAATACATTACGAAAAAACAGTGAAATGGGGAGGGATAGCGAAAAAAGTCGCACATCCCTCTTTTTTGTGGTAAAATATATCGGGTTAAAAACTGGCAGAAGAATCGTTTTTAATATCAAAACGGGACGTACAAGCTAAGGGTAAAGCTGGCTTGTATTTTTATTGCATTCTATGTGTGAAAAGACGTCATAGAGGCACTTCTCCATGTAAATAAGGAGGACCATTTATGGAGGATGCAGTTAACGAGTACCTATTATCATTTATTGATCCGAAAGATAAATTAATTCTTGAAATGGAAGAATATGCAACAGAAAATCATGTGCCGATTATGGATCGACTTGGAATGGAATTTATGCTGCAATTTTTACGTTTAATTGGACCGAAAAGCATTTTAGAACTTGGAACAGCAATCGGTTATTCTAGTATTCGTATGATGCAAGCTATTCCAAATTCACGTATTGTGACAGTTGAGCGCAATCGTGAGCGATATGAAAAAGCACTTGAATATATAGAACGTTCCCCAGTAACAGATCGTATTTCAGTTATTTACGGTGATGCGTTAGAGACAGGTGAACAAGTAAAAGAACACGGGACATTTGGCGTTATTTTTATTGATGCAGCAAAAGGACAGTATCGTCGCTTTTTTGACTTATATGAACCGTTATTAAATCCTGGTGGCGTAATTATTTCAGATAATGTTATGTACCACGGTCTTGTAACGACAAAAGAGAAAATTGAAAACAGACGTACACGTGGTTTAATCCGTCGTATTAAGACGTACAATGAGTGGCTTATGAACCATGAAGGATATGATACAACGATTTTCCCAATTGGTGATGGAGTAGCTGTTAGTAAAAAGAGAGGGTGACCAAGGTATGAAGAAACCTGAATTGTTAGTAACGCCAAGAGCGGTGGCGGATATCGAACAACTTGCGAAAGCAGGAGCAGATGCGGTAATGATCGGTGAGCAAAAGTTTGGTTTACGTTTAGCAGGGGAGTTTTCACGTGAAGATGTAAAACAAGCTGTGAAGATTGCACATGAAAATGGTGTGAAAGTATACGTAGCCATGAACGCTATGTTCCACAACGATAAAGTAGAAGAATTAATAGATTACGTTTCATTTTTAAACGAAGTAAATGTAGATGCAATTGTTTTCGGAGATCCAGCGGTATTAATGGCTGTTCGTGAAGTAGCACCAAATATGCAGTTGCACTGGAATACAGAAACGACAGCAACAAACTGGTTCACTTGTAATTACTGGGGACAAAGAGGATCAAAGCGTGCTATATTAGCTCGTGAGCTTAGCTTAGATGAAATTGTTGATTTAAAAGAAAATGCTGAAGTGGAACTGGAAGTACAAATTCACGGTATGACTTGTATGTTCCAATCGAAGCGTTCATTAGTAGGAAACTACTTTGAGTATCAAGGACGTAATCTTGACATTGAAAAGAAAAAATATGAAGAGAATATGTTCTTATATGACCCAGAGCGTAACAATAAATATCCAATTTATGAAGATGAAAATGGTACTCACATTATGAGTCCGAACGACATTTGTTTCATCGATGAATTAGAGGAACTAATCGATGCTGAAGTTGATAGCTTAAAAATCGACGGTGTACTAAAAAGCTCTGAATACATTATTGAAGTAACGAAGAAATATCGTCAAGCGATTGATTTATGCGTAGAAGATCGTGATGCATATTATGACGTGAAAGATGATCTATATAAAGAAATAGAAGAAATGCAACCAGTAAATCGTCCGTTAGATACAGGATTCTTCTTTAAAGAAACGGTTTACTAAACGAGGAGGGTGTAGGAAATGACTGTACAAGAAATTTCACGAGTGATCGATGGCAAACGTGTTATTGTGAAGAAACCTGAACTGTTAATCCCTGCGGGTAACTTAGAAAAATTAAAAGTAGCTATCCATTACGGGGCAGATGCTGTATATTTAGGTGGACAAGAATTTGGTCTTCGTTCGAATGCAGGTAACTTTACGCTAGAAGAAATGGCAGAAGGCGTTGAGTTTGCAAAGAAGTATGGAGCAAAAATATACGTAACAACAAATATCTTTGCACATAATGAAAATATGGACGGGCTAGAGGAATATTTAAAAGGGATTGAAAAAGCTGGCGTAACGGGAATTATCGTTGCTGATCCACTTATCATTGAGACTTGTAAACGCGTAGCGCCTTTTGTTGAGGTGCATTTAAGCACACAGCAATCACTATCCAACTGGAAAGCAGCACAGTATTGGAAAGAAGAAGGTTTACATCGCCTTGTATTAGCTCGTGAAGCAAGCTATGAAGAAATGAAAGAAATTAAAGAAAAAGTGGATATTGAAATTGAAGCATTCGTCCATGGTGCAATGTGTATCGCATATTCAGGAAGATGTACATTAAGTAACCATATGACAGCGCGTGATTCTAATCGTGGTGGTTGTTGCCAATCTTGCCGCTGGGATTATGATTTAGTTCAAACAGTATCACAACATAAAGATGCAAAAGAGCTTCCTCTATTCCAAGAAGGAGATGCTCACTTTGCGATGAGTCCAAAAGATTTAAATTTAATTTTATCAATTCCAAAAATGATTGAAATCGGAATCGATAGCTTAAAGGTAGAAGGACGTATGAAATCAATCCATTACGTAGCGACTGTAGCAACTGTATATCGTAAAGTAATTGATGCGTATTGTGCGGATCCAGATAACTTTGAGTTTAAACAAGAATGGTTAGATGAGCTTGATAAATGTGCAAATCGTGATACAGCTCCTGCATTCTTTGAAGGGGTTCCAGGACATCAAGAGCAAATGTTTGGAAATCATAGTAAGAAAACAACGTATGATTTTGCTGGTTTAGTGTTAGATTATAATGAAGAAACGGGCATCGTAACGATTGAGCAACGTAATCATTTCAAACCAGGACATGAAGTGGAGTTCTTTGGACCAGAAATAGAAAACTTTACGCAAACGGTGGAGAAAATTTGGGATGAGGATGGAAACGAATTAGATGCAGCGAGACATCCGTTGCAAATCGTGAAATTCAAAGTGGATCAACGAGTGTATGTGAATAATATGATGCGCAAAAGCATACTTCAATAAGAAAGAGTGATAGTCGAATGGGGACGAATAAGCCTATTGTAATTGGAATTGCTGGTGGTTCGGGATCAGGTAAAACGAGTGTAACGAAAGCGATTTTTGACCATTTTAAAGGTCATTCTATTTTAATCTTAGAGCAAGATTATTATTACAAAGATCAAAGCCATTTACCAATGGAAGAGCGTTTAAAAACAAATTATGATCATCCGCTTGCGTTTGATAATGATCTGTTAATTGAACATTTGCAGCAGTTGCTTGCATATGAGCAAATTGATAAGCCTGTATATGACTATACATTGCATACGCGTTCAGAAGAAATTATTCCGGTTGAGCCGAAAGATGTAATTATTTTAGAAGGAATTCTTATTTTAGAAGACCCACGTCTTTGCGAGTTAATGGACATTAAATTATTCGTTGATACGGATGCTGACCTTCGTATTCTGCGCCGCATGCAACGTGATATTAAAGAGCGCGGTCGTACGATGGATTCAGTTATTGATCAGTACGTAAATGTTGTACGTCCAATGCACAATCAATTTATTGAGCCTTCTAAGAAATTTGCGGATATTATTATCCCTGAAGGTGGACAAAACCACGTTGCAATTGATATTATGGTGACAAAAATTGCAACAATTCTTGAACAAAAAGTAAATTTGTAATAGCATAGTAAAAGATATACGGTAGGAAGGGATTTTTTCCCTTCCTATCGAATACAATGAAACATGCAACCTCATCTATATATAGGTGAGGGCATATTTATATCAACTTTCCATACATATCTTCTTTATATAAAGAAGAATTGGAAATACGGGGTTGTATGTGACAACCCCGCTAGTGCAAGGGTACTAGAAACCTCCGCTAACAATGGAAGCGGAGGAGTTTTCATATGGAACTCCTCTTTTTTTCGGGGGATTGGTATATAAAAGGAGTGGAAAATATGTCAACAGAAAAAACATACCCTATGACGCAAGAGGGTAAGCAAAAACTAGAGAACGAACTTGAGCAATTAAAAACAGTAAGACGTAAAGAAGTAGTAGAACGTATTAAAATCGCACGTAGCTTCGGGGATCTTTCTGAGAACTCTGAGTACGATGCAGCGAAAGATGAGCAAGCGTTCGTAGAAGGACGTATTACACAATTAGAAAATATGATTCGTAACGCAGTTATCATTAAAGATACTGGCGAAGTATCTACTGTTGTTACATTAGGTAAAACAGTAACATTTAAAGAATTACCAAACGGAGATGAAGAAGCGTATACAATCGTAGGTAGCGCGGAAGCTGATCCATTCGAAGGAAGAATTTCTAACGATTCTCCAATCGCAAAAAGCTTATTAGGTAAGCAAATTGGTGAGAAAGTAACAATCCAAACACCAGGCGGAGAAATGCAAGTAGAGATTGTCTCTGTAAAATAAAAAAAAGATTCTCCTATCGGGAGAATCTTTTTTTTATCCCGCTATTTGCCAGACAGTAAGACCACCATCTCAAAATTCAGCGGAAGCAAAGAAGTTAGGTGGGCATCGGACTGCTCGTAAACGCCCGCTTGGTGAGGGCTAATTAAAGTTTCTTTTTATCTGTAGAATAGAAAAATTTGTGTAAACCTTAGAGTGATTCGACAAAAAATGTCAAAAAAACATTTTAAGCTTTGATATCATAATTAGAGACCATAGTTTTTAAAAGGGAAAAGGGGCTAATTATGAAACATAAAATCTTTACAGGATTGGTTTGTAGTATCTCTATATTAGGACTTGCTGCATGCGGAACGAATGAAGAAACTACATCATCAAAGGGAGAAAAAGTAAAGCAAGAAGAAAAAAAGGATATTAAAGCAACTGAGAGTTCAAAAGCCTTAGAAAATCCACAAGATAAAAAGGAATTTAATGATTTTGATGTAGCGTATCAATTAGCAATTGTCATGAAAATATTTCAAGATGTAACGATTAAGTATGATTACGCAATTGGGAATCCAGATTATTTATTGCGAGATTCGATGGATCAAAAAACAATAGATGATATGAAGAATATGTTACAAGAACAGGCGAAGAATAATGATAAAATTTTAAAAGATGAAGTGAATCAAGCATATACATATTTAAAACAATCGAAAGTAAGTAATAAAGATGATATTCAAAAAATAATAGATGCACAAAATAATTATTTACATATTGTAGATAAGATGATTACTTGTATTGATTCTGTAACAGTTGAGAATGCAAAAGAAAAAAGAAATGAAATGGATAATCTTAGTAAGGATTATTTAAAAATAGCGGCTAATGTAACAACCACTGTAATTGAAGTTGCTAAAAACACTGGAGTGAATGAAACTGAATTTAGATCGCTTCTTATGAAATTTTTAGAGAAGCCAAAGAAACAATAATAGCCTTATATAATATCTGTTTTTGTTTTGGAGATTGTATAAATAAAATAGTACCTCGTCTAAACTACAATAGACGAGGTGTTTTTTATGAAAATAAAACGGAGAATTACAATTGTTTTAGTTTGTTTTATGTGCGTTATGTTTGTATTGCTTTGTCGTTTAATCCAAATTCAAATTATAGATACAGAATCATTTACTGATCGCAAAATAAATTTAATTGAAAAAAGTGTTACGCAACGCACACAATCCATTACAGTAGACGATGGACGTGGGCAGTTTATAGATCGTAATGGTAAAAAAATAGGTGAGGAAAAATATCCTGTTTTAATTATTTTTCCATTTTTACAAATAAAAAATGACATGTTAGAGAAAATCGCGCATATCATTGGTGTGTCGAGACAAGAGATTAGAAGACAAATGAAAAATAATAAAAATGCATTTACACTACAAGGAGAAACTGCTCCATTTCGAGTGACACGAGAGCAGATGGAGAAGGTAAATGAATTACATGTATTAGGTATTGTAGCAGCTGAAGTGCGATTAAAACAAACTGGAGAGATAAATCATTTAATTGGTGATGTAGGGGAGAACGAAAGGGAGTTTCAAAAGCGATATGGAGAATTGAAAAGAATCTCAAAACAAACGCCGATAGGTATTTCAGGATTACAGCAATCATTTGATGAATTTCTATTGACTGATGGAGAGGCAAAAGTATTATATCAAGTAGATCGGCAAGGAGAACCAATTTTCGGAAAGCAAGCGAAATACACTTCACCAGGAAATCCATTTTATCCAGTTAGGATTCAAACTACTTTACATAAAGAGTTGCAGCAAAAAGCAGAAGAAGTGATTGAAGCGAACGAAATAAAGAAGGGGGGACTAGTATTACTAGATGTAAAGACAAATGAAATATTAGCGATGGCTAGTAAGCCGTCTTTACAAGTAAGGGATGAGAATTTATATAAAACTACACTTGAAAATCAAATGTTAACGCCACATTTTCCAGGCTCTGTTTTTAAAACAGTAGTTGCAGCTGCAGTCATTGATCAAAAAGTAAATTTGTTTAATCGGACATTTAACTGTAATAAAGATTTATATGGTGAAAACGACCCGCAAGTTAGGATGGGTACACTTAACTTTAAAGAGAGCTTTGCTAGGAGTTGTAACAGGACATTTTCCGAGTTAGGTAACGAGCTATTACAAAAGGATAAGACGGTGCTAGAAACATACGTAGCAGCTTTAGGAGCAAATGAAAAGGTTGGATGGAAAGGTTCTGTATTTCATACACCTCATTTTGAGCAAATGCCAGAAGAAAAGGGTACTACTATTTGGGGGAATGAAGAAAATAAAAATAGTAAAAAAGCGGTAGAACAAACAGCAATTGGACAGAAAGATGTACGTATATCACCTCTAGCAATTGCAAATATGATGGCGACGATTGCGAGGAATGGAGAAAAGATGGAAGTGAAAGCAGTTGAAAAAATAGTATATAAAAATGGAGCGGATTTTTTTACATTTGAGAGCCATACGTTAAATGGAAAACAGCTTTCGTATGAAACAGTGAAAACATTACAAGAGTTATTAAGAGGCGTTGTAACAAGGGAGAAAGGAACAGGAACGGCATTCCGTTCGTTGCCACTAAGTGTCGCTGGAAAATCCGGGACAGCGCAAACAGGGAAAGGGACGAGGGTGAATCGCTGGTTTGCAGGTTATTTTCCGTATGAGAATCCAAGATATGCTTTAGTTGTTGTTGATCTAGAGACTGATAGCAAAGTGAATAAAGTTACACCTATTTTTAAAGATATGGTAGGAGCAATCTATCAATTGGAGAATGAAAAGTAATCTTGCAATTTATAGTGAAATGTCTTCATTTCATGAAAATATCATTGTAAATGTTCAACCTTTCTAGATTTAATGTTACAATAGCAATTAGGAAAAACTGCATGGAGGTTTGGAGAATGGCAGGAGGATCAAGATTCCAACAGAAACAACAAAAACGTCGTCAAAACGGTGTTTTAAATATTGCAATCGCTATTGTATTACTATTAGTAGCTATTGTAGCATATCAATTGTTCGTTCCTAGTACGAAAGAGCAAGCATCTTCTACTGATAAGAAAGTCTCTCAACAAACAACAAAGAATGAGAAAGCTGGAAAATCAGAAGATAAAGAAGCTGCTAAGAAAAAAGAAAAAGAACAAGAGCAAGCAGAAGCCAAGAAAAAAGCTGAAGAAGAGAAGCTAAAGGCTGAAGAAGAACAGAAAAAAGCTGAAGAAGAAGCGAAAGCTAACGAGAAAGTATCAGCTGAGAAAACTGTATCTAAGGCAAAAGAGGCGTATACAAAACCTTCTTGGAAAGCTGTAGGAACAGAACAAGGTTCATCACCAGCGATGACGTTTAAACAGGGTTCATCAGATTGGAATGAGATGCAAAGTGCAATTGCTGCAGGTGTTGAAGTACCGAAAGAGCAATTAGTATTCCATTTTGTTGGAAGAGACAAAACTGGAAAGAATAAAGCTTATGGTGATGTTCAAGATAAGCAAAGTGGGAAAAGATATTATGTAAATATTGATTGGGTAGACAATGAGGGCTGGAAACCAGTACTTGTTCAAACTCTAAACTAAAAAAGAGAGGCTCCTTAGGAGCTTCTCTTTTTTGTTAACGCAATTTCTTTAATTTAAAATGAACAACCGCGCTATAATACGGTCTTTTGCTTTCAGGATCCATAACCATCTGATGTGAGATGTGATGAACTTCAAGCATAAGTGCTTTATTATTATCAATTTGTTCACTAATTTTTCGTTCTAAAGAAGCTAAGTCTCCCGCTTCAAAAAACTCTACTTTATCTTCTAACATTTCAAAGGTAAATGACATGAAGACGGCCCCTCTCCTATGTAATCAACTATAGTGTAACAAAGAAAAGAAGGAAATACCATGTACATTTCAATTGACATTTTTAGAAAGAGGGAATATCATACTGATAAAACCGATAAGAAAAAGAGGAATTTTTATGGGTGCAGAATTTAATGGTTTATTTGATGAGTGGGCTCATACGTACGACTCATTTGTACAAGGCGAAGATATACAATATAAAGAAGTTTTCGCCCATTATGAGGACATTCTAGAGGATGTAGTTAACAAGTCATTTGGTAATGTATTAGAATTTGGTGTCGGTACAGGTAATTTAACAGATAAATTATTACTTGCTGGCCGCACAGTTTACGGTATAGAACCGTCGCGTGAAATGCGCATGATTGCAAAAGAGAAATTGCCAAAAGAATTTTCAATTACAGACGGTGATTTTCTTTCGTTTGAAGTTCCAAATTCAATTGATACCATTGTAAGCACCTATGCATTTCATCATTTAACAGATGATGAAAAAAATGTAGCGATTGCGAAGTATAGTCAATTGCTAAACAAAGGTGGTAAAATAGTGTTTGCTGATACGATATTTGCAGATCAAGATGCATATGATAAAACTGTTGAAACAGCAAAACAAAGAGGTTTCCACCAGTTAGCAAACGATTTGCAAACGGAATACTATACACGTATTCCAGTTATGCAGACTATTTTTGAAAACAATGGCTTCCATGTAACGTTCACGAGATTAAATCATTTCGTTTGGGTAATGGAGGCAACTAAGCAATAGAAAGAGGGATTAGATTGAGAATTGCTGTAATTGGAGCAATGGAAGAAGAAGTACGTATTTTACGTGACAAATTAGAACAAGCAGAGACAGAAACAGTTGCAGGTTGTGAATTTACGAAAGGGCTATTAGCAGGGCATGAAGTAATCTTGTTAAAGTCTGGTATTGGTAAAGTAAACGCAGCGATGTCAACGACAATTTTATTAGAAAAATATAAGCCTGAAAAAGTAATTAATACTGGTTCAGCTGGTGGATTCCATCATTCTCTAAACGTAGGTGATGTAGTTATTTCCACTGAAGTTCGTCACCATGACGTAGATGTAACAGCATTTAACTATGAATATGGTCAAGTACCAGGAATGCCGCCTGGATTTAAAGCTGATGAGGCGTTAGTTGCATTAGCTGAGAAATGTATGCAGGCTGAAGAAAATATTCAAGTTGTAAAAGGTATGATTGCAACAGGTGATTCATTTATGAGTGATCCGAACCGCGTTGCAGCCATCCGTGATAAATTTGAAAATCTTTATGCGGTAGAAATGGAAGCAGCAGCAGTTGCACAAGTATGCCACCAATATGAAATTCCGTTTGTTATCATTCGCGCACTTTCTGATATTGCTGGTAAAGAATCAAATGTTTCATTTGATCAGTTTTTAGATCAAGCAGCTCTTCACTCTACAAACTTTATTGTAAAAGTGTTAGAAGAGTTAAAGTAATGTAACAAAAAGGCAACTGTCTCATATAAAGAAAATACATACAGTTGCCTTTTCTTTATTGGCAAACAAGGGGGAGAACACGATGAATGTATATCGTGGAGTTCATGAGTTAATTGGTCATACACCAATTGTAGAAATTACTCGTTTTTCACTTCCGAAAGGGGTCCGTTTATTTGCAAAGCTTGAATTTTATAACCCAGGCGGAAGCGTTAAGGATCGTTTAGGAAGAGAATTAATCGAAGATGCGCTAGAAAAAGGGCTTGTTACCCAGGGTGGAACAATTATTGAACCGACTGCAGGGAATACTGGTATTGGACTGGCACTTGCAGCATTAGAACATGATTTACGTGTTATCGTTTGTGTACCAGAGAAATTTAGTATTGAAAAACAAGAATTAATGAAAGCACTAGGTGCAACGGTCGTGCATACACCGACTGAGCAAGGAATGACCGGTGCAATTGCTAAAGCAAAAGAGTTAGTAAATGAACTACCGAATTCATATTCTCCAAGTCAGTTCGCAAATGAGGCAAATCCTCGTGCATATTTTAAAACATTAGGACCTGAACTGTGGGACGCATTGAATGGAGAGATTAACATATTTGTTGCTGGAGCAGGAACTGGCGGTACGTTTATGGGGACTGCATCTTATTTGAAAGAAAAAAATATAGATATTAAAACAGTGATTGTAGAGCCAGAAGGATCTATTTTAAATGGTGGTAAGGCTGGTTCACATGAGACCGAAGGAATTGGACTGGAATTTATCCCGCCATTTTTGAAGACATCTTATTTTGATGAAATTCATACGATTTCTGATCGAAATGCATTTTTACGAGTGAAAGAATTAGCCCAAAAAGAAGGACTTCTCGTTGGGAGCTCTTCAGGAGCAGCATTTCATGCGAGCTTACTGGAGGCAGAGAAGGCAGCACCAGGTACAAATATTGTAACCATTTTTCCTGATAGCAGTGAGCGCTATTTAAGTAAAGACATATACAAAGGATGGGAATAAAAAATGAGAGCAAAGACAAAGTTAATTCATGGTATTCGCATAGGAGAACCTTCAACTGGATCTGTAAACGTACCGATTTATCAAACAAGTACGTACAAACAAGAAGCGGTTGGTAAGCATCAAGGATATGAATATTCACGTACAGGTAACCCAACACGTGCAGCTTTAGAAGAAATGATTGCTGTATTAGAAAATGGGCATGCTGGATTTGCATTTGGTTCAGGAATGGCTGCTATTACAGCGACAATTATGTTGTTCTCAAAAGGTGACCACGTAATTTTAACAGATGATGTTTATGGCGGAACATACCGCGTTATTACGAAAGTATTAAACCGTTTCGGTATTGAGCATACATTTGTAGATACAACAAACTTAGAGGAAGTTGAAGAAGCGATTCGTCCAAATACGAAAGCAATTTATGTGGAAACACCAACGAATCCACTACTAAAAATTACTGATATTAAGAAAATATCTACTCTTGCTAAAGAGAAAGACTTATTAACAATTATTGATAACACATTCATGACGCCATATTGGCAGTCGCCGATTTCTTTAGGAGCAGATATTGTGCTTCATAGTGCAACGAAATATTTAGGAGGTCATAGTGACGTAGTTGCAGGTTTAGTAGTTGTAAATAGTCCACAACTAGCAGAAGATCTTCACTTTGTACAAAACTCAACAGGAGGTATTCTTGGGCCACAAGATAGCTTCTTACTACTTCGCGGTTTAAAAACATTAGGAATTCGTATGGAAGAACATGAAACGAATTCACGCGCTATTGCTGAGTTCTTAAATAATCATCCAAAAGTAAATAAAGTATATTACCCAGGTCTTGAATCACATCAAAACCACGAATTAGCAACAGAACAAGCAAACGGATTTGGTGCTATTATCTCATTTGATGTAGATAGTGAAGAGACATTAAATAAAGTACTTGAGAAACTACAATACTTTACACTTGCTGAAAGCTTAGGAGCAGTAGAAAGTTTAATTTCTATTCCATCTCAAATGACACATGCATCAATCCCAGCCGATCGCCGCAAAGAATTAGGAATTACAGATACATTAATTCGTATTTCTGTCGGTATTGAAGATGGTGAAGATTTAATTGAAGATTTAGCACAAGCGCTAGCATAATAAAAAATGCACTGCTCTATATTAGCAGTGCGTTTTTTTATTACATCATTTGTGAAACATTTCACAAAATAGACATACACAAACGAAATGATTTCATGTATATTGAATTCAGGAAATGTTACTCACGAACAAACTTGTGAAACTTTTCACAAACAATGAAATTCATGTAGGAAAGCATCTCTATTTTTTTGTGTTAATTGGGACTTATTTTGACCTATAGGGACATATAAGGACCGTGATAGTAGAATAGGAGGAAATTCACATGGTAGTCAAAGAGAAAGTTGTAAATGAAATGCAGGAAGTAAAAAAGATGATTGATACGCTAGTAAATAATGGTCAACAAGCTTTACAAGCATTAGAAAGTTTTACACAAGAGGAAATTGACAACATTTTTCATGAAATGGCATTAGCAGGTGTTGATCAACATATGCCGCTAGCAAAATTGGCAGTTGAAGAAACTGGCCGTGGTGTATATGAAGACAAATGCATTAAAAATATTTTTGCCACTGAATATATTTGGCATAGTATAAAGCAAGATAAAACGGTAGGGATTATTCACGAAGATCCTCATGAAGAAATAATAGAAATCGCGGAACCTGTCGGTGTAGTAGCTGGGGTAACGCCAGTAACGAATCCAACGTCGACAACAATGTTTAAAGCGTTAATTGCGATAAAAACAAGAAATCCAATTATTTTCGCATTTCATCCTTCCGCACAAAAATGTTCTGTGGCAGCAGCGAAAACCGTATATGATGCAGCGATGAAAGCTGGTGCACCAAAACACTGTATTCAATGGATTGAAAGACCGTCTGTTGAAGCGACGAAACAATTGATGAACCATGATGGTGTAGCACTCGTTCTAGCAACTGGAGGCGCTGGTATGGTGAAATCAGCTTACTCTACTGGAAAACCAGCGTTAGGCGTTGGTCCTGGTAATGTACCGTGTTATATAGAAAAATCAGCACATGTAAAACGAGCTGTTAATGATTTAATTTTATCGAAAACATTTGATAACGGTATGATTTGTGCATCGGAACAAGCAATCATTGTCGATAAAGAAATTTATGATGATGTTAAAACAGAAATGATTGAAAACAATTGTTACTTTGTAACAGAAGAAGAAAGAAAAAAATTAGAAAAGCTCGTTATAAATGAAAATACATGTGCAGTAAATAGTGATATTGTAGGGAAATCAGCACAGTATATTGCCGATTTAGTTGGGATCACTGTTCCTGAACATACAAAAATGCTTGTAGCTGAAATTCAAGGTATCGGAGCAGCATATCCGTTATCTCGTGAGAAACTGAGTCCAGTATTAGCTTGTGTGAAGGCGAATTCATTAGAAGAAGGATTTACATATTGCAAAGAAATGTTGAACCTCGGTGGTTTAGGACATTCAGCAGTTATCCATTCTACAAATAAAGATGTGCAAAAGCAATTTGGGTTACGTATGAAAGCTTGCCGTCTCATTGTAAATGCACCTTCATCACAAGGTGGAATAGGGGATATATATAATGGATTTATTCCATCACTTACACTTGGTTGTGGTTCATACGGAAAGAATTCAGTTTCCCAAAATGTAACAGCGACCCATTTATTAAATATAAAAAGGCTGGCAAATAGAAAAAAGAATATGCAGTGGTTCAAACTGCCACCAAAAATTTATTTTGAAAAACATGCTACAGCTTATTTAACAAATATGCCTAACATTTCACGTGCATTTATTGTAACGGACCCCGGAATGGTTGAACATGGCTATGTCGATACAGTCGCGCACTATTTAAACAAGAATGCAAATGATGTGAAAGTTGAAGTTTTCTTTGAGGTCGAACCAGATCCATCAGATGAAACTGTTTTCAAAGGTGCGGAAATGATGAAAAGCTTTAAGCCAGATGTAATTATCGCACTTGGTGGTGGTTCAGCTATGGATGCAGCAAAAGGAATGTGGTTATTCTATGAGCATCCAGAAACGACATTCTATGGTATTAAACAGAAATTTTTAGATATAAGAAAACGTACATGTAAATATCCGGAATTAGGAAATAAGGCGCAGTTTGTTGCGATTCCAACGACATCAGGAACGGGATCAGAAGTGACACCATTTGCGGTTATTACAGATAAGAAAAATAATATAAAGTATCCGCTCGCAGATTATGAATTAACACCAGATGTAGCAATTGTTGATCCACAATTTGTAATGACAGTACCACCACATGTAACAGCAGATACTGGTATGGATGTTTTAACACATGCAATTGAGGCGTATGTGTCTGTTATGGCAAATGACTATACAGATGGATTAGCATTAAAAGCTATTGATCTCGTATTCAAATATTTACCGAGAGCATATAAAGATGGAAATGATGAAGAAGCAAGAGAAAAAATGCATAACGCTTCTGCAATTGCAGGGATGGCATTTGCGAACGCTTTCCTCGGTATTAATCACAGCTTAGCACATAAGATTGGACCAGAATTCCATATTCCGCACGGACGCGCAAATGCCATTCTAATGCCGCACGTAGTCCGCTATAATGCTATTAAGCCAAGAAAACACGCATTGTTCCCAAAATATGAGCACTTTGTGGCAGATGAAAGATATGCACATATAGCGAGAATGCTCGGTCTTCCAGCAAGTTCGGCAGCAGAAGGGGTGGAATCACTCGTCCAAGCAATTATTGAGCTTGGAAAAAGCTTAAATATTAATATGAGTATTGCGGGACAAGGAGTCGATAAAGAGCAATTTGAAGAGGTTGTTGGAGTATTAGCAGAAAGAGCTTTTGAAGATCAATGTACAACTGCTAATCCAAAGTTACCGCTTATTTCAGAGCTGAAAGAAATTTATATGGAAGCATATAAAGGTGAATAATGATAAAAAAAGAGCCGCAGTAAAAGCGGCTCTTTTTTTTATTGGAAAACATCTCCCAGAATGGCTGTATTTACTGGTCTTTCAGTTTCATAGAATATGATACAGTGAAATGGAGGAGTGAGAATATAATGAAAGAATTAAAAGGAAAAATAGAAGATTATACTCGGTTTGGACAAATGCTTCTCGCTGTAAGTACATTGTTAATGGTTGGCTTATTGATTCCGAGTGGAGCAAAAGAGACAATCCAATTTTTTGTTATGATGGGGAGCATCGTTATATTTTTAAGCTTATCGTTCTTTTTCTTTCAGCGTGTGAAAGTGATGCGTGACCAGCTAGAGGAAAATGAATGTGAATAATATTGTTAACTAGAGCGCAGCGAAAAGAAAAAATCTTTTTGTCGCGCTTTTTGTTTTTTGTAGGAAAATATATGCGTTTCGTGTTGACAATGATAATCCTTATCAATTAAAGTAGAATAGTAGTTAATGATTATCATTATCAATTAGAGGTGAAGAAATGAAAAAATCTATTACGCTATTTACAGCGATTTTATCTATTTTTTTCTTGTTAATAGGTTGCAGTGCCAAAGGGGACGAAAAAGCGTCTGCAACCAAAACAGAAAAAGGAAAAGAGAAAATCGAAATTACCGACCTATCAGGAAGAAAGGTAACATTCGATAAAGTGCCAGAAAGTTTTGCAACATTAAGTATGGGGGACATGGATATTATTCATGCTTTAGGTGGAAAAATAGTAGGTCGCCCGGATACGAAATTAACTCTTCCGGATGAGCTAAAGAAAGCACAAGTAATTGGGAATGCACATCAACCGAATTTTGAGCAAATTGTTAGTTTAAAGCCCGATGTACTTGTTGCTAACAATGGATTCCAAAAGAATGTGCCAACGGTTGAAGGACAAGGAACGCAAGTTATCATTTCTTCTGCGAATTCTGTACAAGATATTCAAAAGAATATTGAATTATATGGAACGGTAATGAAGAAAGAAGATAAAGCAAAAGAAATTATTCAAAAAATGAATGATCAAATGAAGAAATATGAGAAAAAGAGCGATGTGAAAGCATTGCTAGTGTATGGCGCACCAGGAACTTATTTAGCGGCATTACCAACATCTTTATCAGGTGATATTTTAGAAAAAACAGGCGGAAAAAATATTGCTTCTGATTTTCCAGAAACGAAAGAATATCCGCAATATGCACAGCTAAGTGTAGAACGTATTATTGAGGCGAATCCAGATGTGATTTATTTAATTACACACGGAGATCCAAAAAGTGTGAAAAAAGCATTCGAAGGCGAAATGATGAAAAATGAAGCGTGGAAAAATTTAGAGGCAGTAAAACAAAACCGCGTAGTTATTTTGCCACCTGATTTATTTGGATCTAATCCTGGTACAAAAGTTACAGAAGCAATGGACTTTATGTATAAAAGTATACAAGATGTAAGGAAATGATACGTATGGAAAGTAGTGAAGTAGTAAGAGAAAAGGAACATCCTTTTGCGAAAAAAAGATGGATAATAGCAGTTACTTTAGTTGTATTAACAATCCTAGGTCTCTTTTACGGTCTTTTCGCAGGAAGTTTATCCTTTTCTGTACGAGATATTCTAACGGGTATACAAGATGAAGGTTCGACAGTTCATCGAATTGTATGGGATCTTCGCATACCGAGAGTGCTCATTGGGTTTATAGTAGGAACATGTTTAGCTGCATCTGGTACACTGCTACAAGGAGTTATGAGAAACCCTCTTGCAGATCCTGGTATTATCGGAGTTTCATCTGGGGCAGGCCTTGTAGCAATTGTCATCATGATTTTATTCCCACAGCATCTAGCTTTTTTACCACTAGGGGCGTTTTTAGGAGCTTTCATAACAGCGATGGTTATTTATGCTTTATCATGGCAAAAAGGGGCACCACCTTCAAGAATCGTCTTAGTAGGGGTGTCGATCAATGCATTAATTGGTGCAGCAACGTCAGCATTAATGTTATTACATAGTGACAAAGTACAATCGGTGTTACCGTGGCTAGCGGGTGGTATTGGTGGTGTAAGTTGGGCACATTTAAATATGATTATTTATTATGCAATATTCGCCATTATATTAGCTTTCTTTGGTATTAAGCATATTCGAGTGTTAATGCTTGGAGATGAAATGGCAAAGTTATTAGGACATAACGTGGAAAAAAGTCGGTTTTATTTAATCGTAGTAAGTACATTATTAGCTGGAATTGCAGTAAGTGTGTCTGGTCTTATTGGATTTGTCGGTCTTGTCGTACCACATATGCTACGTTTATTAGTTGGAAATGATTATAGATATTTGCTACCTTTATCATGCCTTGGCGGCGGGGTATTACTTGTTTTTGCGGATGCAATAGCTCGAAGTTGGTTTGACCCAATCGAATTGCCTGTTGGTATTTTACTGTCCTTCTTAGGTGGTCCGTTCTTCTTATATTTAATTCATAGAGGAGGAAAACAAAGTGATTTCCGTTAACAAAGTGTTTTACGCACACTCTGAAAGATTTCAAATGCAAAATATGAATGTACATATTAAGGCTGGAGAAATCGTTAGTTTAATTGGTCCGAATGGATCGGGAAAATCTACTTTGCTTCGTTTAATAGCAAGGCTACTGAAACAAAGCGAAGGGGACATCATTTTAGATGGGAAAAATATTCATATGATGAAGAGTGCTGATGTAGCGAAGCAATTAGCAATGTTACCACAAATGCATGATCATCAATTAGATTTAACAGTGAAAGAACTAATTGAGTTCGGAAGAGGTCCACATAAATCATGGAGTAGCCACTTAAATAAAGAAGATGAAGAAATTGTTGATTGGGCATTGTCTGTTACAAATCTTGAAGGGTGTGAATATCGTCTTTTACATTCTTTATCAGGAGGAGAACGGCAACGTGCTTGGATTGCGATGACGCTAGCGCAACGTACAAATGTCTTATTATTGGATGAACCAACAACCTTTTTAGATATCGTTCACCAGTTGGAAGTAATGGAACTTGTGAAACGATTAAATGAGGAGTTTGGAATGACAATTATAATGGTTTTACATGACATTAACCAAGCTGCTCAATATAGCGATCGTTTACTTGTATTAAAGCGAGGGAAAATTCAGTATGATGGTATACCAGAAGAAGTACTATGCCATGAAATGTTTCAACATGTATTTGGCATAGATGTAGATATTTTTCAGGGAAGTGACAAGCCTTTTTTTACACCGAAACGAATTTCTAAAAGGGGAGAAGAGCGATGCAAACAGAAGAGCGTATTACCATTGAATTAGTAAGAAAATTTGTTATGGCAGCTCACGGGGATTTAGAGAAAGTACAAGAGCTATTGGTTGAATCACCAAGCTTACTTCACGCCTCTTATAATTGGGGTGGATCAGATTGGGAAAGTGCGTTAGGCGCATCGGCACATGTAGGTCGTAAAGATATTGCTCTTTATTTACTAGAAAAGGGTGCTCGGATGGATATTTTTGCAGCAGCTATGCTTGGTGAATTAGAAGTTGTACAAGCTATTTTAGTAGCTCAACCAGAAGCATTGCGCGCATCTGGTCCTCATGGTATTTCGCTTCTTCAACATGCACGAATGGGTGGAGAGAAATCTAAGCGTGTATATGATTATTTAGCAATACTATCTTAATGAACGAAGGAAGTTCTTATGTGCGGTAAACTTTTCACTTGAAACAATTGGAAAGTTTACCGCCCGTTAGAACGGGATAAGTATCTAGTATATTTGAAAATCCTACCCCCCCCCCTCAATTGTAGTTTTCTTTATGCTAGTTATGATATGGATGCAGTGGACAATATTTGTCTACTGCTTTTTTTGTTTCTATAAGATTGAATATTCTGTGTTATGTAGTTGATTCATTTATAATAAATGGTAACATTTATTGTGCATACAAAATATGATTGTGAAATTAAGAAGAAATTAGTAGAAAGGAGTGAAGGAATGTTTCATACAGACCGTTTACAAATTCGTAAATATACAATGGATGATTTACAGTTCTACGCTTCACTATGGGGAAACGAAAAAGTAATGCGCTATATTGGAAATGGGAATTTAAAAACATATATGCAATGTAAAAAAAGTTTGGAAGAGTGGGTAATTCCTAGCTATAAAAACGGCCTCGGTTTATTTGTATTAATTGAAAAGGAAACGGGGATACGGATTGGTCATGCAGGATTAGTAAAGCAGCAGATAGATGGAAAAGAGGAAATTGAAATTGGTTATTGGTTATTACCTCAGTATTGGGGAAAAGGCTATGCGAAAGAAGCAGCGGCAGCATTTCGAGACTATGGCTTCCAAGCGTTACGAATGAATAAATTGATTTCTCTTATTAATCCGGACCACCCCGCCTCAATCTTTGTCGCTAGAAAAACGGGGCTTAGTTATGAGAAAACAACTTCATTTCATGGGATGGATGTTCTCGTTTATTCCATTAGGCGCGTTGGATGAAAAAAGGTTAATTGCATTTTTTGAAGAATGGTATATAAAAATAAAAGGGGGGATTACATGTACATTTATCATAATGGACTTATTATTCGTGAGGGAACGAATGGTGTACCTGCATATGCAATTAAGACTTTATTTGAAGATGCCGGTTGGAGCAATGATAATATCCCTTCTTGGCAAATTGAAAAATTCACGATAGCATTTGAAAATTCAACATGGGCATTCACAATCTGGGATGAAGAAGAGATGATTGCCATGGTTAGAGTCATTTCTGATGGAATCATGGTCGCGAACATAGTAAATTTAGTTGTGAAATGTGAATATAGAGGGAAGGGATTAGGTAAGAAACTTGTCGCTCTTTGTTTGCAAAAGCTACCACATGGTGACTGGTTTGCACATACTTCTGCGAACAATTTTGATTTTTATAGAAGCTGTGGATTTGAAGTTAGAGAGCTATCGAGAAATGGAACATGTGCGTATTATGGATATCAAGTCGCCAAAAGAGATGGTCACCGATAAATGAATGGCAAGTAAAAAAGTATAGCGAGGTAATTTTGAGACTTTTGATAATAGAGAATGGATTGAGGCTCGTTTTATGATAAAATAAAAGAAAGTTCTGTTTATTTCTAGGGGGATAAAAATGAGTATAAAAGTTGGGGATGTATTTAAATATGAAAGAAGGTTTACTGAGGAAGAGGTTTTTGAATTTGCAAATATTACCGGTGATAAAGGTAGACACCATGTGGAATACGATGAAGATGGAAGATTAATGGTTCATGGTTTATTGACTGCTAGCATTGGGACGAAAGTGGGAGAAGAGTTACATTACATAGCAAGAGAATTAGTAAGTGAGTTTATTAGACCAGTGTTCACAGGAGATACGATCACTTATGAACTAACTTTAACAAATGTTGAGCAAATGGAAGGCTATAAAAAAGGTTCAATCGAGTCAGTTTATCGCAATCAGCATGAAAAGACTGTACTAGTTGGGACAAGTTATGGAATTATAAGGGGATAAAAAAGAAGCCTGTTTAACAGGCTTCTTTTTTATTATTTAGTAAACACGTTTTCGATTTTCTGCATAACTAGAGATGAGTAATAATGCAGTTTCTTCTCCTATATTACGAACAATATGAGGAACACATGCATTCCATGAGAAAGAATCACCTTCTTCTACAATTGCAATATCTTCACCGTGCTGAACTTCTAGTTTTCCGCGTAATACAAGGTGACATTCTTCCCCTTCATGGGCATTTGGTGAGTTTTCTTTCGGGAATCCAGTAGGGATTTCTACTAAAGATAGGCGAAGGCCCCCTTGCTCCGCAACATGTTCAATTCTTTGCTCATCTTTGCCGTATACACTGTATTTCCGTTCTTCTTTTTTGACAATTTTTAATCGATCTTTTTGCTCTAACAATAAATAGGGAAGGGGAACGTTTAAAAAATTGGAGATCGTTTCTAAAGTTGAGATAGATGGTGATGTTTTATTATTTTCAACCTGACTCATAAATCCTTTAGAAAGACCTGTTCCCTCACAAATTTGTGCGATTGTTATGCCCCTACGTTGACGAATTTCACGTATTGCAGAACCAATATTCATAAAATCAAGCTCCTTTTTGTAAACAACTATTTGTATCATAGCAAAAAAAATATATTTTTTCCCAGTGAAAATGAATTGACGAATAAAAAAAATTAGTGTATGTTTTGTAATGTAAATAAAAGTTTTATATAGTAAAACTATAAAGGAGAGAAAGAAATGAATCAACATATTGGTAACTTAATTATTCGTATCGTGTTAGGGGTAACATTCTTCATGCACGGTTTAACAAAATTCCAATCAGGAATTGACAATATTGCAGGGTGGTTTACAAGCATTGGTTTACCAGGAGGACTTGCATACGGTGTAGCAACATTTGAATTAGTTGGAGGCCTATTATTAATTCTAGGTTTAGGTGTAAGATATATTGGATTATTATTTGCACTTGTTATGGTTGGAGCAATCGTAAAAGTGAAATGGTCAGCTGGTTTATTGGGAGATGGAAAAAATCCTGGTTTCGAATTAGAACTTGCATTATTAGCAATGGGTGCATACTTATTTGTTGCAAAAGCTGATGGTTTTGTAGATAATTTCTTAAAAGAAAAAATGTCAAAGAAGAAATAATTTAAATGGGGGAGGCTAACAAGATGAGTTTTCAACTTCATCCCAATACAACACTTGATGTTGTTCATTTATACGTATCTAATGTAAAGAAATCACTAGAGTTTTATACGGAAGTACTAAGTATGAAGGTGCTAAAAGAAGAAAAAGCAGTCGTTACATTTGGGAATGAAAATGATGAACCACTTCTTATCATTGAAGAAAAGAAAGAAGCTTTTCCGAAGCAAAGAGGAAGAACAGGGTTATATCATTACGCAATTTTATTACCAAGTAGGCAGGATTTAGCGAATGTTCTTCGTCATCTTGTAGAAATGGTATATCCACTACATGGCGGGGCCGATCATTACTTTAGTGAAGCTCTTTATTTAGCTGATCCAGATGGAAACGGGATTGAAATTTATCATGATCGACAAAAAGAAGTTTGGCGTGATGAGAATGGAGAGCTCCCATTTGTTAGTAACCCGTTAGCTGGTGAAGAATTATTGCAGCAAGGAAGTACATGGAGTGGATTTCCAGCTGGTACTGTGATGGGGCATATTCATTTCCATGTAGCTGATTTAGAGGAAGCGAAACGTTTCTATGTTGATGGTCTTGGTTTTGAAGTAACGATCCCAGCTCGTAATGGAGCGTTGTTCGTATCAGCAGGTGGCTATCATCACCATATCGGTTTAAATACATGGCAAGGTGAAGGGGTACCACCGCAAATGCCAGGTTCTGTTGGTTTGAAATATTTCACAATTGTACTAGCGGATGAAAAACAAAAAGAACAAGTATGTGAAAGCTTAAAAAATATTGGCAAGATTGCTACGTACAAAGATGGAATATTACAAGTCGAGGATCCATTTGGACATTGTATCCATTTCAAAATAAAAGGAGAAGCCTAAAAAGGCTTCTCTTTTTTATTTTCTTATAATTGCATTTTCGTTTTGTAAAAATAGTTCATCAAATTGTTTTGCAAGCTCAAAATCTAGTTTCGTTAAACCTTTTGCATTCCAAGATGACAAAGTAATAATAACTGCTTTATACTGGATAAGGATAAATGGATGGTGATTATGTTCTTCTGATAGTTTGGCGGCTTCAGAGACAAATTCGACTCCTTTTAAGTAGTCGGAAAACATATATTTTCGTTCAATCCATTTCTCATCTTTTACCATCCATTTATCTACCTTCAATAATTCCTCGTGAACTTCTTCTTCAGTTAATCTTAGCATCATTTTTCACATCCTTTATTGGAAGTAACGCAAGACCATTGTTAATAAGGCGTGTTACAGCTTCGTCAGTTGTGAAAGTAGAAAGTTGATGTAGTAATGCTGCAGATGTTTCATGCCCTTTGTTATGCTCTAAAAGTAACTCTAATACTTCAAGGCGCAGCAACCATTCTTTCGCATAAAATTTATTTAATACTTCTTGAATTGCTACTAATTGATCGATATGCGCGTCGTGTAAAATCCCCTCACTTCGAATATCTCGAACTGTTTGATACATACGCTCGAGTTCATTCAGTACAAGCGGAGCAGGAATTTCTTGAACTTCTTCATCCATTGGGAAAAATGCTGCTGCATCTGCGGCACCTGGGAATACTGAAGTGATTTGTGAGCCAACAGCCATATCAAATGCGCCCCATGAAGCATCAAATAAAACGCGGGCGTTATAAGTAACTGTGCAATCGATAAAGGAAATAAGAGCAATTTTCTTATCGTTTTTCACAATATCTGTTACTGTTCCTTTTACATGAATACCACTTGCAAAAGTAAACTCAGCGATAGTTCCAATTGTAATTCCTAATGATTGTAGTTGTTCGTCTGTACAATTTTCTAATGCAATATTTTCAGTAAGTAATCCAATCGGTGTTCCAAATCCGTCACTGTGTACAGAAGTAGAATGATTCGCTAACTGTTTATTATGAAGCGCTAATGCCGTTGGCGAATTTGTTCGCATGTAAATTAATTCACCTGCATCGTTTTCAATTGTCTCGCTAAATGTACCTGTGATTTGTAATCCGCTATTTAGCTCAGCTGTTGCATAGTTCTCAGAGCGAATTGCTTTTTCTAAACCTTCTTTTCCACCTGTTTTAAAGGCCATTGTTTTAGAAAATGTTTCAAGCGCATCTGTTAATTCTTCAAAGGACTTGCAAACGAATAGTTGTGGTTGCATTTTTGTTACGTCATAAGTTGTCCCTGTACATGCTTCGATAGAAAATGGAACTTTTTCTACAGCGTCTGTTAAGCAATGTTTGCTTTCGCCAACAGAAGAAAGGAGACCAGCACCATATATTTTTGGATCATCTATATTTCCAATCAATCCATATTCTACTGTCCACCAGAAAAGACGTGAAATTTGTTCAGCTTCTGATAAACCAGAAACTAAGTTTTGTTTTTCGATTACAGCATTTTCAGCAGCCTTAACTTCATCAGGAGTAGAAGTAGGACTTTCTTTTACTATCGTTAATGTACGAACAGCTTCAAATGCATCATGTTCTTCTTTTGTAGAGAAAGCTTTTGCACCAATTTGCCCAAAACGTTTCACATATTTTGCATATGTAGGATCAAGTAAAATCGGTGCGTGTCCTGCGGCTTCGTGTACGATATCTGGAGCTGGTGTGTACTCGATATTTTCTACTTTCCGAATATCTGTTGCGATTGGTAGTAATCCGTGTCCTTGGAAATCGAAGAATGCTACACCGGGAATAAGTCCGTCAATCGTTACAGCGCCCCAGCCACTTGGTGCCAAACACTCATTCATTTCTTCTACTTTTGGAATTGAATCTATATTAATACCAGATGATTGTAGTCCGTTCACATAGGCTGGATGAGCAACGTCTTTTAAGAAACTATGATTTTGTCTCATAATATAACGCCACACAGCGTGATTCACCGGTGTGTATTGATCATAATGTTGTGTGGATACGAATGGTTTTAAATGCGATGGGATTTCTGTTTTCTTTGTCATTTAGACATCCTCCTTTTTTTTTCAATAAAATTGAATATCGATTTCGTAAGCTTGTATCACCTCCTTTCATTTTTGTAAGCGCTTATAAAATTTTATCATAAGATTCGGAATTACTTAACATATGTTTCTGTGAGAAATAGAAAAAGCCCCTATCGGAAAATCCGATAGGGGCGAAAGAATCGCGGTACCACCCTATTTGTAAGAGAAAATATACTTACATCTCAATTAATGATAACGGAAAAATTCCGTCTTTTCCTTCATGCATAAAAGCACTACGAAAAAGAAGCTCCAGAATTGTAATTCATACTTATATATGTGCTAATTTCCACCGACCATTAGCTCTCTGTAACAGGGATATAAGATACTACTGCGATTCTTTCAACGCGTATATATGAAATTGTGTAAGAGGATGGATGCAAAAAAGTCCCTATCGGAAAATCCGATAGGGACGATAAAAATCGCGGTACCACCCTATTTGTAAACAACTAATTGTTTACCACTCACTTTACGATAACGGAAAGATCCGTCTTTCTCTTCATGCCATAAAAAGCATTACGGGAAAGAAGCTCCAGAATTGTAATTCACGCTTGTATATGTACTGATTCGCACCAACCATCAGTTCTCTGAGACAGTGATATAAGTCGCTACTAGCATTCCTTCAAAGCCGATATATAATTCGTTCAACTAAACTATGTTTTGTATTATAAAACTATATTAAAAAAATTGTCAACAAAAATTTTTTATCCCGTGTTAATGAGCAGTAAAATTCCTACCTCAAAATTCAGTGGAAGTAAAGAAGTAAAGAAGTAAAGAAGTAAAGAAGTAAAGAAGTAAGATGGGAGCCTAACTGCTCGTGAACCCCCGATTGGTGAAGGCTAATAATCAGTGGGGATGAACGAAATCTCCACTGATTAAAATTTCACTTTATTTCACTTCTAAATTAACAGTTAAATTAGAGGTATTGCCAGCTGCATCAGTTGCTACAATGTGAATAGTATTTTTTCCTTCGTGTAATTGAGTGCGATCGAAATAAATGTCATAGCTTTTCTCCCAAGGGTTCAGGAATGCCTGTTCCCATACACCATTTCCGTTAATTTCATATTGCATTCTCACTGGAATACCAGGTGCTATCCAACCAGATTCTGACATCCAATCTAGTAGAATATCATCAACTTTTCCTCTAATTACAAGATTTTCTTGGTCAACCTCGTGTGTTAACTTAGGTGCAGTTCGATCAAGAAATACAGCAGCTGTTTGCTTTGTTTCTCCGCCAGAATTAGAAGCAACTGCTTCAATTTGATATAGCCCGTCAGTTAAAGGAGTGCCATCTGCTTTTGTACCATTCCATTTGAAAGGTTTATACCCAGGAGTTGCATTTTTAGCTTGATGGATAATCCCTTGATACGTTACATGTTCTTTCGTAACTAAATTTGCATGCAATGTGATATCATCCACAGGCGCAACTAAATAGTAGTTGATGAGATTATCATCTAGTACGTGGTCGCCATTTGGGCTAAAAGTAGAATTAATAATTTCAAGTCCATCGATACGTTTATAATCTTTAGGATCGATACTAAATGTGAATGGAATTCGAATTTCTTCTTTTGCCCCTTGTTCTTTTACATATACATTTCCAGTATATACACCTTGTTGTAGTGAGTTATCTACAGTGATAGTAAATGGTTTTTCGGTACTACTATTCGGTTGTATGCTAATCGATGAAGGGACAGAAGCTTTTACTTTTGTTTTTGTGTTTGCATCTAGTAATTCCACACGAGTTGAAAAACTTTTCTTTTTACTAGAAAGGTTTTGTAATGTAACATTTTGCGTCAGTTTTACTTTTCCGCTATTGGGCTTAATAAGACCGAAGCTGACATTGTTAGGTTTTACTAATATATTTGTTTGAGCTGCTTTCGGAATGTTAATTAAACCAGATCCTTGTGCCATAACAGGGTATGTATTTTCATTGACATCATGTAATGTTTTGGCATTGTTGGCAAGAGCCGCTTTCAATTGTTCTGTCGTCCAATCAGGATGCATTTGACGCAAGAGGGCAACCGCTCCAGCTACTTGCGGAGCAGCCATACTTGTTCCGTTATGCGATTCATAGCCGCCTCGCGGTACTGTACTAGTAATTTGTACTCCAGGTGCAACAACATCAGGCTTTATTAGCCAACTTCCTTGTGATGGTCCTCTTGAACTAAAGTTACCGATAAGTTCTGTTTGCTTTGGTTGTCCAATTTTTATGTTTTTCTTTCGTTTTGTAATTAAAGTTTTTAATTCTTCCCCATTTGTATTTGATAATTGCGTTACTGGGACAGCTAGATGTTCACGTGAAAAATATTCCGGCATCATATTAATTTCTTTTTCGCTAGAGATTAATAACACACCAAGTGCACCAGCTTGCTTCGCTTGTTCTGCTTTTACTAATGTACTAGAAGTACCTTGTAAAATAAGTGCGAATTTCCCTTTTACATCTTGTTTTGCATAAACACTTGGATTGCCATAACCAACATATACAAGAGGGGAATCATTTCCTATTGGAAAATCGGATTTTGATAACGGTAACCCTTGATATGTTTTGCTGGAACCAGCTACTTGGAATGTTGGAAACGGGATAGAAACCGTAGATGCTCCAACAGAAATGACACTACTTGCGTTACCGGGAGCATCAACAGACCAAGGTTTTGGTCCGTCATTTCCATTTGAAACGACAGCAGTAACACCAAGTTTCGCTGCTCGTTCTAACGTTAATGTTACAGGCTGATCAGGTACATTTAAATCCTGCCCAAGGGAGAGGTTTAACACATCCGCACCATCTTGAATCGCTCGCTCAATCCCTTGGATAATATCATCTGTTGTACCAGTTCCACCGTCATTCATTACACGATAGGCTAGAATAGAAGCGTTTGGAGCAACGCCTTTAATTTTTCCGTTACCTGCAATAATTCCAGCTACATGAGTACCATGTACGTTACCATCCATTGGATCGTTATCTTCATCAACCGTGTCATATCCACCGATATAATTTGCCTTTAAGTCAGGGTGTGTATAGTCTACGCCAGAGTCGATAATGGCTACTTTCATGCCTTTTCCATCAAGCGGTTTGCCAGATGGATCTTTTAAATTCCACGCTTCAGGTGCACCAATTGTCGGTCCACCGATATTTGGTGCTTCTTCGTTAGTAGCACTTTTTGATGTTTCATGCAATTTATATGTTAAGTTCGGATAGACTGCTTTTACTTCAGGTAAAGAGGCAAGAGAGGTAATTTGATCTCCAGGAACTGAAATAGAGAATCCGGAAAATAACGTATTATACACTTCTTTAATTTTTGCACCAGGTGCTTTTTCTTTTATTTTCTTAGTCGTATCTTCTTGTGCTTTTTTTAGCTCAGCATGATAAGACTGCGCATTACTATTTTGGAAATCTGGAGCATGCTGAATATTACTTTGAGCAGCGAGAGGTGCGTGTTGCAATTCTACAATTACTGATATTTCTTTTGTTGTTTTCGTTTCAACATTTTGAGCAATTTTATGTTCTCCCCACTGTTCAATCGTTGTTTTTAATTGTGGACTAAATTGCTTTTCCTTTTGTAGTGATTCAGCATGAGCGCTTAAAGCTCCAAAACTAGAAAAGACAAGCGCCATGCTTAATAGTGTAGATGTAGTTTTTTTCATTGATACTCCCCCTAATAAAAGTGCTAATATTCAGAAATAAAATCTTGCATTTTAGTTAAAAATTATAAATATAAATGTTGGATAAACTATACTTTCGACACAATTCATACCAATCCTCTGTGAATTGAAAATTTCTTGGGAAATTTTTTCTGATTATGTCGAATCGATATTTTTCACATATTGTAGGGAGAAAGTGAGGAATGCTATGAGGGAAATGGAGTGATGGTATGAAAAGGCTAATAGTAAGTGGTAGTGTAGTGTTGTTTATGTTTTTATTTTCTATCACTATTACTAGTGCAGAAAATAATAGTGTGAAAGTTGCTTTTATTCGTCATCATAACCTTTGGATTAAAGTTGATGGGAAAGAAATACAGATTACAAAAGGAGAGTACATAACAGGGCCGAAGTGGTCACATGATGGAGAATGGCTAGCATATGTAAAAGGGAAGAAACAAAGTATTCTTGAGTTATATCGGATGAAAGATGGAAAGAAAGTTACGCCGTTTCACTCAGAAGCATCAAATTATCAATGGTCACCAACAGAAAATATAATTGCATTTATATTTACAGGTACATTAAATACATTTGATGTAGAAAAAAAGAATGCAGATTTTGAAAATGTATCGGCTGGTGTAGGGGATTATGCATGGTACCCCGATGGAAAGAACTTTCTTGTATCCTCTGAAGCGCACTTACTTCCAACAGGATGGACAGGTGCTCAGCTATATGAAGTGCAAAAAGATGCACATATGAATCCTCACAAAATGAAGCATTTGTATGCATTGCCAAATGAACATGATGATTTCCTAGCGCTAGTAGCAAGTGGCTTTAAGTGGTCACCAGACCAAAAGTGGATTTCATTTTTAGCAGTACCGACAGCTTCATGGTCAGCTGATAGTAATACGCTTTGCTTAGTTCGTGCAGATGGCAGTCGGTTTGAAAAAGTAGATCAAATGTTATTAAACGCACAATGGTTTCAATGGGCACCATCAAAAAATATATTAGCTTATATTGAAGGGAGCGGAAGAGTTGCATTAGAAAATAAGCATTTAAAAGTAAAGGAATTGCCAGCACTTCAGCAGAACATATTTACGCCGAAAGGATATGTTGATTGGGATTTTGTATGGAAGAACGATAGAGTAATTATCGTTTCACGAGCAAAAGAGGCAGGGATAGAAACTCCACCAGAAAAAAGGCCACTACCATCTTTGTATGAGGTCGATAGTACAAGTAATGCACAGCATCAAATCACAAAGAAAACGAACAAGCAAGGGGATTACCACCCGATCTTCATGAAGAAGAGTAATCAATTAATTTGGATACGTTCAGACCGTAAGAAAGCGGATGTATGGCTTGTTCATAAAGATGGGAAACAGGAAAAGAAGTGGATTGAAAATATAGATGTACCAGCGTGGTATTATGAGAAATGGAATTGGGAAAATGTCATCTCGGTGAAATAACAATAAAAAACTGCCTAAAAGATCATTTTAGGCAGTTTTTTATTGTTATTTATGCGTTTTATTTGGCTTTTTTTTCGCTGGGTTTCCGTTCCCTTGGCGCTTTCTATTTTGTTCATCTTTTGCTTGTTTTTCATGCAGTGTATCTAAAAAGTCATTCGAGTTACTCATTTTTCTATCGCTCCTTTCATTTCGTCCTAATTACTATAACCATTTAGGAGGATAATCATGAGTTAGAAGTTAGGCACTTAATTTTCTTCGATAATGTAAGTAAAATATTCCATACATAACAAATAGCATGAGTAAAACTTGTAACTCTACATTTTCCTTTAAAATAGCTGCGATAGGGTCTGGTAAGTACGGTGATTTATCGTTTGTGCTTAAACCTAACCATTTATTTAAGAGGCTAATGGTACAAAACATAAAAACAACGGACCAGCTTGCCGCAATTGCTTTTTGTTTAATTTTTGTTTCACGTTCATCATCTGTAATCCAAGGATTAGCAGTTTTATCACTACTAAAGAAGCCGTTTATATATCCCCATACAATCATTCCAATAAAGACAATTATCCATTTCATATATGTAATTCTCCTTTCGGTGTAAAAAGTATTTTACATGTGATATTGTAATATTTTACAAAGATTAGTGTCAAACCTTTTTTACATATCGTTTTTTATACAGCAGGAATAAAGAATGCAATAGGGAAGAAATATGTGTGAGGATTTTATAGTAAGAGGAGGCTGAATATGAAAATCGTTTTTGTTCGGCATGGTGAAGGTGAACATACAACGGATTTACCAGAAAGTTTACAAGTGTTTGACCCACCATTGACGAGAGTAGGAAAGGCTCAAGCTAAATTACTTCAATGCAATGTGCCATTGCAAGAGACAGATATATTAATTGCTAGTCCTACACTTAGAACTTTGCAAACGGCGACAATATGGAGTGCGAAAGTTGCTTGTCAAAAAATCGTCCATCCATATGTATCTCCGCGTATTTTTCCTTATCGAGAAGGAGCGAAAACATTACCGTGCGATTATATAGTAGATCAGGGAATGATAACAAAGTTATTTCCGCATTTTTCGATAGAGAAAAGCTCAAATAATCAGTTATGGAAGGAAGGTATAAACACTATTTCAGAGAATAGTTTTCAGCAAATAGTAAATGAATTTCTTCTTTGGTGTTATGAACTGGGTGCTGAAAGAATTTGCATTGTATCTCACGATGGAACAATTACAGCATATAGGCAATATTTACAGAAAGTCGTTTTAACTAGATCAGATTTTTTGAAAGAAACGGGCATATATGAAATGGATTTATCCCATAAAATTCTGATTGATAAGGGCTGATTATAGGATGGGGGTTGTATGTTGAATATTGCATTAGTAGTTGGTTTTAATTCGGATTTAGAGGCGCAATCAATCCGAGCATCTCTTGAATATTTTGGTGCAAGGGTTGTGACATATTGGATTGGTAGACCGAAAGATTTTGTGGAAGTTCTTTCTGGAAAGAACTTATTTAACGATATTAATTATATTATTTTTTGCTTTCATGGTGAAGAAGGGAAGTTTGTCATGGAAGAGTTAGGCGAAGAAGTATATGAACAAGATGAACCGAGAGGGTATTTTGGTACAGAAGAAATTTATAAATATGCAAAATTGCATAATACACATATTGTAAATAGCGGGTGCACGTTAGGGGAGAAAAATCTAGCAAAATCTTTTTTACATAGTGGGGCGAAATCATATATTGGATCGATTGATTATGTAGATGGAAATGCAGCACTTATGTTTACTATACGCTTATTTTATGGGGTTATTAACCATGGGAAAACGTTAGAAGAAGCGTTTCAAGAAGCGAGTTTAATTGATGAGGAGACACATACATTTCGATTCTATAATTAGTGTTTCACATTTAACTCACATTTTTTTACATTTTTTCAATGAAAATGATTATCACTTGTGGTATGATATGTTCAAGTTTTTACAGGTAATAAAAGTTACTATATAAACATTAGTTTTTAATGTTTCATACGCATGTCACAGATTATTCATAATTAACATTTGAAAAATAAGTAACTAATGTTATTATATTATATGTAACTAACTTAATTACAACTTTAGGAGGAAGATATGGTTATTCAATTTTTAAGAGAAAACAAAGCAGTTTCTTTTGTATTAGCAGTAATTCGAGTATATCTTGGTTACACATGGTTAATGGCAGGAATCGGTAAACTACAAGGAAAAGGATTCGATGCAACAGGTTATTTGCAAGGGGCAATTGAAAAATCTAAAGGTGCACAACCGGCTGTTCAATCTTGGTGGGCATCATTCTTACAAGAATTTGCAATTCCAAATGTAGATTTGTTTAATACACTTGTAACATGGGGAGAAATTTTAGTCGGAATTGGTTTAATTGTAGGCTGTTTAACAAAAACAGCGGTCTTTTTTGGCCTTGTAATGAACTTTTCCTATATGTTTAGTGGGTCAATTGGTGTGAACCCTGAGATGGTTATCTTATCTATGTTTGTTCTTGTTTCCGGTATGAACGCTGGGAAATTTGGAATGGATGGCTTCGTTATCCCGAAAGTATTAGGATCAAAAACTCAAAAACGCCAAAAGCAAGCTGCTTAATATATGAAAACGGGTATCTCAAAATGAGATACCCGTTTATGTTATTTTTCAACTTTGATCGGATTGTTCTTAAAGAAATCTTTTACATACCCGACAAATTCTTGTGGTTCTTGGCGAAATGGTGCATGATAACCTTTTTCAATAATATGTAAAGTGCTATTTTTTAAGAAATGATGATACGTTTCTCCTTCTTTCCAGGATACGCTACTATCATTTCTGCCCCATATAATTAAAGTTGGCTGTTTTATTTCATTTGCATTAATTTTAAGACGTCTAGGCCATAATTTCATTTTATTATAATGCTCTTCATTATTACGTTTGAATTTCACTTTGCTTTCATCATAATCTGTAATAGAAGAAACGGCATTTAAATCAGTCGACAATTGTGGTTTTGGTGAGCCTTGTTTATTAACGAATGTATGAGGGCCACCTGTAGCATCAGTTAAAATAAGGTGAGTAACTGCTTCAGGATATAAATATGTTAAATTTAGAGAAATTTCTCCCCCCATGGAATGCCCCAGTATTGCGAATGAATCATACCCAAGTTTTTTCATTAATTTATAATACAAATTTGCATGAGTTGGAAAAGAATAATAAAAATCCATTGGCTTAGATGAGCGCCCGAATCCTAAAGCATCTACAGAAATAATTGTATGATCTTTTGCTAAATCGGAATAAATCTTTTGAAAACCATCTGATGACCCTCCAAAGCCATGAATCATAAGTAAAGGTGGTTTTTCATTACCAATCTTTTTAAAGTAAATGGTTTGACCATCTATTTCTACCATTTTTTCCTCGGTAGCTAGTTTCGCTGTAATTGTATTTTTAACTTGTTTTACTTGTTCTACTGGCTTTTCTGCTGCACTACATCCTACTAATAGTGTAAGAGTAAGACAACCTACCATAAAATAGCTAAATCGCTTCAATTAGGTGTCTCCTTTCTAACATAACGCTGTATCTATCATAGCAAATAGCATATTACGATTTCCAGGAAGTTGGCTACCATTTTTTATCATAAGAGGTGAAAGGAGCGTTTCTTGGAAATTTTCTGTTTGAAGAAATTTACGGAATGTAAATTGTGAGTGTGGGACATCAATTCGTACTATACCATTCCAACATTCACATATCTTTTTTAATAATTGAATAGCATCTTCTTCTTGCTTGGCGATAAGTGGATTGATACATAATATATTGCCCTTTTGTATGCATAATGAAAAAGCTTCTATACAGTTATTTCTTTCAATTTTAAAAGAGTGTACGGCCCTTGGTAATAGCAAAGAGTAAAGTAGAGAACGATTCATACCAGATGCAATTTGATCCAGAGAAGTAAGAGATATAAGGTCTTCTTCTTGTACTTGTTGTAAGTGAGAAGGGTACGTCTTAATAGTTTGCTTTTCAAAACGATGAATCGTTGTTGCTGTTTGAAATCCGCATGATGTGTATAGAGGTTCGCCAGCTTTTGTCGCAATAAGTGCAGTGGGTTGTTTTGGATGAATTTGTTCCAAGCAATGATTTAGCAACATGCGCCCTATTCCGCGTCCTTGAAAATTAGGGTGAACGATTAACATACCAATGGAAGCGAAGTTACTTGTAAAGGGAAATACTCCTCCAGTCGCAATGAGTTTGTTTTCATGAATGTAACCTACAAGTGTGCCGATAGAAAGATACATTTCGAATTGTTTTTTCATAAAAATTTCATCGTGTAACCATCCAACAGATTTGCAAAGATTAAGTAATTCAAAAATAAAAGACTCATTTAGCTTTACTATTTTCATAAAGGCTCACCGCATTTCTATTTATTTTCATAAACATAGAGTCAAAATGTAAAAAAAGAGATTTACGTTAAATGAAATCCAACTTGTTTATATTTAAATTGTAAAGGGCGGAATGATTGATACAAAAAGACAAACTTATACAAATTATAACTGATATTTACATAAGTTAACAAAAAATTTACATACAGCTAATTTTCTCTTAATAGTCTTCCATTAAATTTGATAGTGGGAAATGAATAACCTAATTAGGGGGACAAGACAGTGAAAAAGTTTGTGAAAAAAGCATGGCCATTTGCAGTTGTGGCATCATTAGCAGTTACTTCGGTAGCAACATGGAATTTTACTCGTTCTAGTGAGGTTAATGCAGATGAGAACGGAAGCAATGCAAAGATTAAAAATGTTATCGTATTAATTGGGGATGGTATGGGCCCTTCATATATGACGGCTCACCGTTATATGAAAGATAATCCAAAAACCTTTGAAATGGAATCTACAGAATTTGATAAGCATCTTGTAGGAACACAAAAAACATACCCAGAAGATGAACATGAAAATATTACAGACTCTGCATCGGCAGCAACAGCTATGTCAGCAGGAATTAAAACATATAATGCTGCAATTGCAGTTGATAATGATAAAGCGGAAGTGAAAACAGTTCTTGAGCAAGCGAAAGAAAAAGGGAAATCAACGGGACTCGTTGCAACTTCTGAAATTACACATGCAACACCAGCTGCTTTCGGTGCGCATGACATTAGCCGTAAAAATATGGACGCAATTGCAAATGATTATTTTGATGAGAAAATTAAAGGGAAGCATAAGGTAGATGTTATGCTTGGCGGCGGCGTAAAGAACTTTGTTAGAAAAGATCGTAATCTTACAGAAGAGTTTAAGAAATCTGGTTATAGCTATGTAACGGATCGAGATCAATTGTTAAATGATAAAAATGATCAAATTCTTGGTTTATTTGCACCAGGTGGATTAGATAAAATGATTGACCGCAATGAGAAAACACCTTCATTAGAAGAAATGACTAATGCAGCAATTGAGCGTTTGAACAAAAATAAAAATGGTTTCTTCTTAATGGTGGAAGGAAGTCAAATCGACTGGGCTGGACATGATAATGATATTGTTGGTGCAATGAGTGAAATGGAAGACTTCGAAAAAGCTTTCAAAGCAGCGATTGAGTTTGCGAAAAAAGATAAAAATACGTTAGTTGTTGCAACGGCAGATCACGCTACGGGTGGCTTATCTTTAGGTGCCAATGGCGAGTATAACTTTAAAGTAGATCCAATTAAAGCTGCAAAACGCACACCAGACTTTATGGCAAATGAGATTGCAAAAGGTGCAAATGTAGAAGAAACATTGAAAAAGTATATTGATTTACAATTAACTCCAGAAGAAATTCAAGCTGTAAATGATATAGCTCCGTCAAAAGATGTAACAAAGATTGATAATGCAATTGAAGATATTTTCAATAAGCGCTCGGTTACAGGCTGGACAACAGGTGGACATACAGGGGAAGATGTGAACGTGTATGCATTTGGTCCAGGTAAATACTTGTTCTCTGGTGTTCAAGAGAATACAAATATAGCGAAACGTGTCTTTGATATTGTTGGCGGTGGTGATCCGAATAAAGGAAGACGCTAATTAAGAGCGAAAGTGAGGCGAACTGCCTCGCTTTTCTTTTTAGGAGTTGGAAATATGAAAAAAATATTTGCGAAATTAAGATTCCTTCTAGCATTTGTAGTATTACTAGTTGGATGTCAACAAGAAGAGAATAATGTAGCACAAAAATCTACTACTAAAAAAACTGAGGAAAAGGTACAAATAACAAAAGAAGAAGAGAAATCTATTCAAGATGTTATTCATACATTTGTGCGAACGACCAATGAAAAAAATCTTGCAGAACATATGGAGTTATTTTCAAAGAAGATGCCTAGTGCTGAAGACTTAAAAACACAAAAAGAAGCCGTATTTCAAAAGGGAAATAAGAAAATTGAATTGGAACATATAGATATGAAAGTTAGTAAAGTAGGGTATGTTATTGTTGAAACGAAAGAAAAGGAAGTAGACGACAGTATTACTCTTCAAAAGAAAGTACAGTATGCCCTTGGAAAAGAAGAGGGTAAATGGAAGATTGAAGAGGTTCGAACGATAGAGAAAAAATAACGTGAAACTTTAATAAGTGTGAAGTCGTACTTCCCAAAAATAATAGAAAAAAGGTTCTCATTGGCGAGAACCTTTTTTTATAGTGGTAGCATAATTTGATTTGAACATGCCTCAATATCATCAATATCTTGACGAATTGTGGCCATTTTATTATCCAGATCTTCAGCTTTCATTGCTGCATCATGTAGTTCATCTTTTAAATACTCCGGTATTTTTCCTTCATATTTATAATAAAGTTTGTGTTCTAAACTTGCCCAAAAGTCCATTGCCAGTGTACGTAACTGAATTTCTGCAAATACATCTTTTGTACCAGAATTTAGTGACAAAGGGTATTTAATGATCATGTGTAAACTTTTATATCCGTTTCGTTTTGGGTTAGCGATATAATCTTTTACTTCTATGACTTCCATATCCTCGCGTTTTTGAATGACTTCTTTCAAATGATAGATATCTTCTACGAAGCAACATGTAATACGAATACCAATAATATCTTGTAAATGTGTTTGAGCATTTTCAACTGTTGGTAATAAGCTTTTGCGCTCTAGTTTTTTAATAATACTTTTAGGTTGTTTTAGTCTTGTTTTTATATGTTCAAACGGGTTGTAATCCTCTAGAAATTGAGCTTCCCGGTTCATAATTTCAAATTTAGTTTTTAACTCTTCTAAAGCAAATGTATATGGTAATACAAAAGCTTTCCAGTAGTTAACTGTTGATTGATTATATTCCATTTATATACACACCTTTTCCTATTTGCAAGTGAGGTCGTTATTATACTAAATACCAAATCATATAAGCGCAAGCAGCAAATGATGAGATCATAAAGCGATATTTAGTTTTCATACTTTCAACTCCTTTCGAGTAAGATTTTATATAAATAAACGTGATTGTTAATAAGTTCACTATGTACAGTTTCTATAGTAATAGATTCGTGTGAATTTCGTATGAACTAATTGTTTCAGCTTTTTGTCTTTTTTGCTGTTAATCATAATTATTATTCGGATTTAAAGTGTTTTTATTTGATTTATCTATTTGGATAAATTAATGTATATTTAAATTTACAGTTATCGAGGAGGATATATGGTGAACTTTGAAGAATTAGCAATTGCTAGACGTTCTGCAATGAAATTTATACAAGGTATAGAAATCTCTGATGAGGATTTTAAAAAAATATTTGAGTTAACTAAGCTTTCTCCATCTTGCTATAATTTGCAGCACACACATTATGTTGTAATTCGTGATCAAGAGCGAAAAGAAAGATTAAAAGAATTAGCTTTTGGTCAATATAAAGTATCGAGTGCATCAGCGGTAGTGCTCGTTTGTGGTGATAAAAAAGCATACCAAAATGTTGAAAATATTTACTTCGGTATGAAAGTTTTAAAAATGATTGATGAATGTGAATATGAAGATACAATTAGGCAAACGAAAGGTTTATATGAAGGAAAAGGAGAGCGTTTCATGGAGGATGAAGCGATTAGAAATGCTTCGTTAAGCGCGATGACTTTTATGTACGCAGCTAAATATTATGGCTATGATACATGTCCAATGATTGGTTTCAATGAAAAAGCAGTACAAAGTGAATTGAATATGCCGGAGCATATAGTACCTGTTTTAATGATTACGATAGGAAAAAGTGATACGACTAAAACTCGCCCACGAGGATATCGAAAGCCGATTAGTGAGTTTGTTACATACGAATCGTTTTAATAAAGTGAAACTTTTAATCAGTGGGGGTCTTACTGCTCGTTAATGCGGGAGAAAATTTATTTAACTATAAAAACAAGGGGGTTCTAAATGGAATCTTCTTGTTTTTGCAATTGACAAATAGAATGAAGTTTTATAATATATAAATCGTAATCATTACGTTTTAGTTGCGATCTTTGAAAGAAAGGAGAAATAAATATGCGTGTAAATATTACATTAGCTTGTACGGAGTGCGGCGATCGTAATTACATTTCTAAAAAAAATAAACGAAACAATCCAGAACGCATCGAACTAAAAAAATATTGTCCACGGTTAAAGCGAGTAACGTTACATCGTGAAACGAAGTAGAAGACTAGAGATATCTCTAGTCTTTTTTGTTAATAAATTTTAGTTTTCTTTGTTATAATTACCTTAAATTGTAAGATTGAGGAGGGGAATAATGAATCAAAAAGATAAAGAGAGAAAAGAGCGAGTGGCTCATATTATTGATATTCCAGGTGATTATAGGCTTGTTGTAGATGATCAAGAAGGGGTTGATGACCCGTATCATTTATTGTGGTGGGCACATAAAGATGATGAGGAGAAACAGATACAAATTACATTAAATAGACATACTGGTAATTTAATTGAATTTAGGATAGATGATGAAAATTCTTTTTCAAGTGGCAAGGAAGCGATAGAGGAGAAGAAGGCAAGAGAGATTGCAAATGCGTTCTTGAAAAAATATACAAAAGAAGGATATGAATTCTATACATATGTAACGGTTAAGGACGACGGGCACGGTTGGAAAGAAGTAAATTATATGCAAGAAGTGAATAGCTATCCATTGCCGAATACAGGGTGCGTTGTGCGAGTGCACCCTTCAGGTAATGTTGTGCATTTTCATTACAATGGACAAAAAGCTATAGAGAAAAAAACGTTATGGCCAAGTGAAATTGTTGAGGAGAATATCGTTTTAGAAAATTTGAAAGCTAGACAAGATATGAGACTTGTATTTGTAGATTTAACATACTCTTCATGTGAGTATGAAAGCGGGGAAGAAGTAAAAGGGTACCATCTTGTATATGAACCAGAGCCTAGTCATGCGTTTATTGATGCAAGTACAGGTAAAGATTTATTTGGACCAGATCATTATAGATTACCTTCGGTTGTAGCTGTTGAAAAATCGAAAAAAGGTAACGAACGAGGTGATGTATTCGAATTATTTGACTGGAATAAAGAAGGTTTTACAAAAGTAGATGAGACAGAAAATGATGATGAAATAAGGATGAAATTTGTTCCGAAAGAGGAATTACAAAAACAGAAAGAAGAAAAGGATCCATATTTAATGAATGAATTCTTTAAAAAGCATTTACCGATGTTGAAATATAATAATTTAGTTAGCGTTAAAATTGATAAATTAACCAATGAATTAACTGGTTTTATAAAACTGACAGATGATAAAGAAGTAAAGCAAATACTGTCTAGAGAGGAATGTTTACAAAAAGCACTTCAATTTTTAGAACGAGTTATTCCAGATATCACACAATATCTGCGTCTTTGGGAGGAACGTGAAGAAGCAGAAGATGGGATTGAAAGATTTATCTTTTCTGTATATATAAATGATATTCCGGCAGAGTATAACCAATTTATGATTAACATCAATGCAGAAAATGGTGCTGTTATGCACTACTCGGGGGAGTCTAGCAACTTTATAAAAGAATTGCTCACATATGAAATAACACCAAAAGTAACTAAAGAAAAAGCGTTAGAAATATACAGAGAGGCTATCCGAGTTAAATTAGAATGGTTTTTAGATCATGATGCAGAGGAAACGAAATACAAACTACTTTACAAACAAACGACAGATGAAAAACATAAAGAACCTTTTAATTGTAGGCGGGAAATTCGTTATATTGATGCCCAAGCGGGGAGAAAGATTTGGAGTAAGTAAAATAACTCTTTTTATTTTTATACTTTGCCTGTTCGTTTTTCAAAAGTAAATGTGATAGGAAGATTGGAATGAGAGCTATCACTTTTAAATATTACTTTCCATTCTTTAGTATGGGCTTTAATTTCAAAATTAAGAAGATTCATCGCTCTACGTTTATCTATTTCTAAAAACATATTATGAATTTCTGGTTCTTGCTGTAAATTAAGAGCCTTTAGTGTGACTGTAAATGTGAAAAAATTCTGCCCTTCATATACTATTTTTGATATTTTTGTTTTTTGTTTATTTAACAGCACATAAAAACGGTCTGATGGAGTTAATTGTACAGAGTCATCAGTAATTTCATTTTCGCTATTATGAAGTTCAACTAAGAAAGATGTACTATGGGAAGAATCTTTTTTGCTTGTAATCTGTAATTCAGTAGGAATCATCGGTATTTCATAAAAATCATTCCTTATTATGTTGTTGTAATCCTCTGAAAATTTACGAACTTCTTTTGGAAAAGAGTCTTCTTGTGTACTTAAAAAAGTTTTGTTTTGCTTTGGAATTTTTTTACTAAAGTTTAATGTTTCTTTAAAGTAATAATTGGATCCAGTTAAAAATAAACAACTACAGATTAATAAAAAAATTCGATACGGATTTTGAAAGTGAAAGAATAATAGTATACATGTAATAATTCCAATTACATAGAAAATAAAGATAAGTAGTTCTAGTTTTGAGTGAAAGGAGAAACCATAGTTATGAAAAAATTTTATTCCAGTTATAATTTGAGCTCCAAAAAATAAAGAAATTCCAAATTGAAAAAATAATAAATCAGGCCCTCTTTTAATAACAAAAGTAATGAACGAAATGAAAAGTAAAAATACCCCTAAATAAATTGTTACATTTAATAATCGTTCTAATGTAATCATGAATAGTGTCCCCTTTAATAGCATATTCATATATAAATAACAATTTTATTTAATTATAATATAACGATAAAATATTTTAAATGTTAGAAGTGTTGAGTTTTATAAATAAACTGTACAGACACAAACAACCTCACGCCCACATACACATAATAAAGACCACTATTTTGGCGGAGGTGAAAGGTTTGAGTCTATTCGCCGCAATTGGATATATGGTTCGAGAAGTGTTTGTCTTTGTTTCTTATGTGAAGAACAATGCGTTCCCGCAGCCGTTATCATCAGATGATGAGAGAAAGTACTTAGAGTTAATGGAGCAAGGTGATGCTCAAGCGAGAAATCTTTTAATTGAACATAATTTACGGCTTGTAGCTCATATCGTTAAAAAATTTGAGAACACAGGAGAAGATGCAGAAGATTTAATTTCAATTGGTACGATCGGGCTCATTAAAGCGATCGAGAGCTATTCTGCAGGAAAGGGAACGAAGCTTGCGACGTATGCAGCACGCTGTATTGAAAATGAAATTTTGATGCATTTACGTGTACTAAAGAAAACGAAAAAAGATGTTTCACTTCATGATCCGATCGGGCAAGATAAAGAGGGCAATGAAATATCGCTTATTGATATATTAAAATCAGAGTCTGAAGATGTAATTGATATGATTCAGCTTAGTATGGAGTTAGAAAAAATTAAAGAGTATATCGATATTTTAGACGAAAGAGAAAAAGAAGTGATTGTGAAACGTTTTGGACTTGGGCTAGATAAGGAGAAAACACAGCGGGAAATCGCTAAGGCGCTTGGTATTTCTAGAAGCTACGTATCACGGATTGAAAAGCGTGCTTTAATGAAAATGTTCCACGAGTTTGTAAGGGCAGAGAAAGAGAAAAAAGCGAAAGAGTAAAGTGTATTAGAAGCAGCCATATTTAAAATGGGCTGCTTTTCTTATTGTAAATAAGAAAAGAAAACGCGTTATGCTAAGAAGAAATACATGTTCACTGTTGAAAATGACGGATTCTATCTGTAATATTAGAAGGTGCTAAATAATTTAAGAATAATACCATACTTAGTTTTCTGTATATATAATAAGGCTGCTTTATATGATATGTGGGAATAAGAACCAATTTTACATATGATATAGAAAGAAAAGAAGGGAAAACTAAAGTTATAGACTGATTAGGGGGTTTCGCAATTTGCGACGTACATTATATCGACTTATGATAGAACTTACAAATGGTCGCTTTACTTCTTATATATTACGTAAATTTGCACAATCTCGTTTGAGCTCTATCATTATTCCATCGTACGCGAAAGTTTTTCAAATTAATCAAGATGAGATGGAAAAGGGTTTGAAGGAATATAGAACATTGCATGAATTATTTACGCGTAAGCTAAAAGAAGGAAAGCGTAGTATTGATACAGATGCATCGAGTATCGTTAGTCCTGTTGATGGTGTTTTTGCAGATCATGGTCCTATTGAGGATGCAAAAACATTTGATATTAAAGAAAAGCGCTATTCAATTGTGGATATGCTAGGTAATGAAGAACGTGCAACGCGATATGCAGGCGGTACATATATGGTAATTTATTTGAGTCCAAGTCATTATCATCGCATTCATAGTCCGCTTTCTGGTTCTGTGACTGAAAGATTTGTACTCGGTAGAAAATCATATCCGGTAAATGCAGCTGGTATGGAATACGGGAAAGAACCACTGTCAAAAAATTATCGTTCTGTTACAGAAGTAAGCAGTGATGGCGAGCATATGGCTCTTGTAAAAGTAGGTGCTATGTTTGTTAATAGTATCGAGCTTTTGCATGAGAGAGACACTGTTCAAAAAGGTGAAGAAATGGCATACTTTACATTTGGTTCAACAGTTGTGTTATTGTTTGAAAAAGATATGATAGAAGTAGTGCAGGAATTAAAGAGTGGACAAGAGCTTCGTCTTGGTGAAAAAATAGCTACTCGCTTAGCTCATAAATAAAGAAAAGCTTTTATAACCGTAAGTAAGAGTTATGGGCAAAGATACTTAATGATGAAATCCCCTAGATGGGAGTACTTGTTTATTCGAGAGCCATCGTAGATGGCTCTTTTTACAAGGCATCTAATAATTTATCCTGTAACTGTTTGATTGGTAAGGGCTGATTAAACTTTCACTTTATATGTAATCAAGATGATTTGACAAGCTTGTCCTCTAATGAGCGTCTAATGATTTCTTGTTTTATAAGTAAAATGAAGTCGGGATTTAATTTTAGTTCTTTTGCTTTATAATAAGACTCAGTGAGTAACTCAGTGGATAACTGTTCCATATGTTTTGTTTTCAAGGTGAGTCACCTCCTAATAATATAAGGATTGATTCGTTGATGCATTTAATGTACCAAAAAAATATGACAGTCACAAACGAGTGGTTATCCACATACCTAGGTGGATAAAGTGTGTATAGTTTGTTAGTAAATTCCAAATTAACTGAAAAATTAATGTGGAAAATGTGTACAATTTTATCCACAGGTTATATATCGAAAAATGTTGTCGAAAAATTTTATGAAAAATCCTCAAAGAGGTGAAAGAAATTGAAACTATTTTTACCAAATGAATATGTGAAAAATGTATATCATGTTCAACCAGAAGATTTAAAAAAACGTGGGATTAAAGGCGTTATTACTGACTTAGATAACACTTTAATTGAATGGGATCGTCCCAATGCAACGCCACAACTTGAAAAATGGTTCTTGGAAATGAAAGAGCAAGGCATTCAAGTAACGGTCGTTTCAAATAATAATGAGCAACGTGTGAAAGATTTTGCTGATCCATTAGGTATTCCATTTATTCATAGTGCACGTAAACCATTTGTTCGCGCATTTAAGCGTGCGATACAAGAGATGCGTTTGCAGCCAGATGAAGTTGTAGTAATTGGAGACCAGTTACTGACTGACGTGCTTGGTGGAAACCGAGTAGGCCTTCATACAATTTTAGTTGTACCGGTAGCACAAACGGACGGATTAGTAACGCGCTTTAATCGGAAAATTGAACGAAGAATTATGAAAAATATGAAGAAAAAAGGTTTAATTAACTGGGAGGAATAAAGTTTGACTGAAACAATTAAATGTATTGGTTGCGGTGTAGAAATTCAAACAGAAAATAAAAACGAAGTGGGGTATGCTCCTGCCTCATCTTTAGAGAAAGAACAAGTCATTTGTCAACGGTGTTTTCGCCTGAAGCATTACAATGAAATTCAAGATGTATCGTTAACAGATGATGACTTCCTACGCATTTTAAATGGAATTGGAAAATCAGATGCATTAGTAGTCAAAATTGTAGATATTTTTGATTTTAATGGTAGCTGGTTACCTGGCTTACATCGTTTCGTAGGGAATAATAAAGTATTACTTGTTGGAAATAAAGCTGATTTAATTCCAAAGTCAGTAAAACATGATAAAGTAAAACATTGGATGCGCTATAGTGCAAAGCAGCTAGGATTAAAACCAGAAGATGTCTTTTTAATTAGTGCAGCGAAGGGACAAGGAATTGCTGAACTAGCAGATGCTATTGAGTATTATCGCGGCGGCAAAGATGTTTATGTTGTTGGATGTACGAATGTAGGGAAATCGACATTTATTAATCGTATGATTAAAGAATTTAGTGATGAGACTGAAAATGTAATTACAACATCTCATTTCCCAGGAACAACACTGGATTTAATTGATATTCCATTGGACGAAGAGTCTTCTTTATATGATACGCCAGGTATTATTAACCACCACCAAATGGCTCATTATGTTGGAAAGCAAAGCTTAAAGCTTATTACACCAACAAAAGAAATTAAGCCGATGGTATTCCAATTAAATGAAGAACAAACGTTATTCTTTAGTGGATTGGCACGTTTTGATTATGTAAGTGGTGGTCGTCGTGCATTTACTTGTCACTTCTCGAATCGCTTAACAATCCATCGTACAAAGCTTGAGAAAGCAGATGAATTATATAAAAATCATGCCGGGGATTTACTAAGCCCACCAACGCCAGAAGAATTAGCAAATATGCCTGAGCTAGTGAAATACGAATTTAATATTCGTGAACCTAAAACGGATGTTGTATTCTCTGGATTAGGATGGGTTACTGTGAACGAACCAGGAGCAAAAATTGTTGCACACGTACCAAAAGGAGTAAGTGTTTCACTACGTAAATCTTTAATTTAATATGGAGAGGGATTTATGAAACAATTATATGGTGTAATCGGAAATCCAATTGGACATTCATTATCACCCGTTATGCATAACGATGCATTTGAACACTTGAATATGGATGCCCATTATCATGCGTTCCTTGTTGAAGAGGAATTGCTAGGGGAAGCAGTAAGAGGTTTAAAAGCATTAGGTATTTCAGGATTTAATGTAACAACTCCGCACAAGGTTGCTATTATGGAGTATTTGGATGAGATTGACCCATTGGCAAGGAAAATCGGTGCAGTAAATACAGTGGTTCATAAGGATGGAAGATTAATTGGCTATAACACAGACGGGATTGGTTTTGTTCGAGCGCTGCAGTCAATTAGTAATGAACCACTTCAAGGGAAACGTATTTTGTTACTTGGTTCAGGTGGTGCTAGCCGAGCTATTTATTTTTCTCTTGCTGATGTAGGTGTAAAAGAGATTGATGTAGCCAATCGTACAGTAAATAAGGCGAAGGAACTTATTGCTGCACGTACGGCCGATGTTAATTCTATTGCTTTGTCGTTAGAAAAAGCGACAGAAGAACAAGGAAATTATGATATTATCATTCAGACGACAACGATAGGTATGCATCCGCACGTAGAATATACGCCATTACAAATTTGTTCGTTAAAAAAAGGAACGATTGTATCAGATATAATTTATAATCCATTTCAAACGAAAATTTTATGTGAGGCAAAAGAGCAAGGTGCAATCATTCAAAATGGTATTGATATGTTTGTTTATCAAGGAGCACTTGCATTTGAAATGTGGACAGGACGCACGCCAAATATCGAGAGAATGAAACAATTAGTTATAGAAAAGCTTGGAGGCTAACATATATGTTAACAGGAAAACAAAAAAGATTTTTACGTGCACAAGCACATCATTTAACACCAATTTTTCAAGTAGGAAAAGGCGGAGTAAATGAAAATATGATTAAACAAATTGCAGATACTTTAGAAGCTCGTGAGTTATTTAAAGTAAGTGTATTACAAAACTGTGAATTTGATCGCCGTGAGGTTGCGGAAGAACTTGCAAAAGGTGCACGTGCTGAAATCGTTCAAGTAATTGGAAGCACAATCGTTTTATACAAAGAATCAAGCGAAAATAAACAAATTAAGCTTCCTCGATAAAAAGATTAGCATGCGCTATTTTTATCGCTGATACGTAATGATGTAGAGAGCGAAACCAATTGAACTTTTATTAATAGCAACTCTCTTCATTCCTAACCGAGGAGAGTTGCTGTATATAAAAGGAAGGGGCGTTTCTTTTGAGGAAAATTGGCATCATTGGCGGTACATTTGATCCGCCTCACTATGGACATTTGCTAATTGCAAATGAAGTATATCACGCTTTGAACTTGGAAGAAGTATGGTTCTTGCCAAACCAGATTCCGCCACATAAACAAGGGCGGAATATTACAAGTGTAGAAAGTCGTTTACATATGTTGGAGCTCGCGACTGAGGCAGAAGAACACTTTTCTATTTGTTTAGAAGAGCTAAGTAGGAAGGGCCCATCTTATACGTATGACACTATGTTACAATTGACGAAGAAGTATCCGGATGTGCAGTTTCACTTTATTATTGGTGGGGATATGGTTGAATATTTACCGAAGTGGTATAACATTGAAGCTTTACTTAATCTTGTAACGTTTGTTGGAGTTGCAAGACCTGGGTATACATTGCATACACCATATAAGATTACTACAGTGGAAATTCCGGAATTTGCAGTTTCTTCATCCTTATTACGTGAGAGATATAAAGAGAAGAAAACGTGTAAATATTTACTTCCTGAAAAAGTACAGGTATATATCGAGAGGAATGGGTTGTATGAATCGTGAGAATGCACTGCATATTGTCAAACAACAAATGCATGAAAAACGTTATATACACACGATTGGTGTAATGGAGACAGCGATTGAGCTTGCTAAGTTATACGGTGTGGACGAGAAAAAAGCAGAGATGGCAGCTATATTCCATGATTATGCGAAATGTAGAGCAATTTCAGAAATGGAAGAGATTATTAAACGTGAAGATTTGCCGAAAGATTTACTTTGCTATAACAAAGAGTTATGGCATGCACCTGTTGGGGCATACTTAGTAGAAAAAGAAGTAGGCATTACGGATTCTGAAATTTTGCAAGCTATTACATATCATACAAGTGGTCATGAGAATATGACGATGTTAGATAAAGTGATTTATGTAGCTGATTACATTGAACCTGGGCGAAAGTTTCCAGGAGTGGAAGAGGCTCGTAAACTCGCATATACGGATATAAATCAAGCTTTATTATTTGCGTTAAAGAGAACAATTCAATTTTTAATGGAAAAAGATCAGACGATTTATCCATTAACATTCCAAACATACAATGCAGTTATCAAGGAGGAAATGAGTAAATGAACGATAAAGATTTATTAGTATTAGCGGCAAAGGCAGCTGATGATAAGAGAGCAGAAGATATGGTTGTCCTAAATATGCAAGGTATTTCACCAATTGCAGATTATTTCATTATTTGTCACGGTAATTCAGATAAACAAGTACAAGCAATTGCACGTGAAATTAAATCAAAAGCACATGAGTTCCAAATCGACGTACAACGTATGGAAGGGTTTGACGAAGCACGTTGGGTATTAGTTGATCTTGGAGATGTAGTTGCTCATGTATTCCATAAAGATGAGCGTAATCACTATAATTTAGAGCGTCTATGGGGCGATGTGCCACGTGAAGATATTACAGAAGAGTTAGGCCAATGAAATACGAACAATTTGCATTGTTGTACGACGAACTAATGAATGATGTCCCTTATGATAAATGGGTGGAATTTACAGAGGGAAGTTTACAGCAGGCAGGTATGAAAGAGGCAAAAATTCTTGATGTAGCATGCGGTACAGGTAATGTAACCCTGCCGCTTGTGCAAAAGGGTTACGATTTAATAGGTGTCGATCTTTCAGAAGAAATGTTAACAGTCGCTCAGCAAAAACTAGGCGGAGAAGGGCATTTTATTCCTTTTTACCAACAAGATATGCGCGAGCTTGATGTTCCGGGTGAGTTTGACTGTGTAACGATTTTTTGTGATTCATTAAATTATGTATTGCAAGAAGATGGAGTACAAGAAACATTTAGAAGAGTATTTCACCATTTACGTCAAGATGGTTTGTTTTTATTTGATGTACACTCTTTATATAAAATACATCATGTATTTCAAAATGAAACGTATACAGTGAATGGAGAAGAAATATCTCTTATTTGGAATTGCTTCCCTGGTGAAGAATCAAATAGTGTAGAGCATGATTTAACATTCTTTGTTCAAGATCCAGAAGAAGATGTGTACCATCGGTTTGACGAATGTCACGTGCAACGTGCATATCAAGTGGAAGAGTTAACGAAATGGCTTGAAGAAGCAGGCTTTACAGTGCTTCGTGTAACAGGTGATTTTGAGCGACTTGAAGTTACAGAACAAACAGAGCGTATTTTCTTCATGGCGAAGAAAAACGGATAAAAACAAAAGCAACCGAGAAGGTTGCTTTTGTTTTATAAAGAAGATGTATTTTTAGTTCTAGCATAATCTAAAGATCGTATGCGTAAAGTGTGGGAATAGTAGTTGAAGTGAAAATGTATTGTAAAAAAGTAAGTATTTATAAAAAGGATTTGGAATGAAAATGACGTATTTATTATGTGTGTTTATTGAATTGCTGATCAACGCATTCTAAATCTTCATCAAATTTTTCATGTGTTCGCTCGATTAACTTATGGAACATATCTCCAACGTGTTCTTCTAAAACCCGAATGCCTTCCCCAGTAACGCCGCCTTTCACGCAAACCTTTTCTTGTAAGGTAGGTAATGTGAAGATTTCTTTTTCAAGTAATTTCCCCATCCCCACGACCATTTCACTTACTAAAGTAGTAGCCTCTTCGTGTGTAATATTTGTTTTATCTACAGCAGCGTTAATGAAGCATTGTAGTAAATAACTAAAGAAAGCAGGACCGCAACTTGCTATATCAGATGAAACGCGCGTTATATCTTCTTTTATTACAAGAGGTGTAGAAATGTTTTTAAATAGACGAAGTAGTTTTTGTTGCCATTCTTCAGAGCAATTATCTCCAAATGTAAATAGTGAGGCGCCAGAGAGCGCGCGATTTGTGATACTTGGAATGATACGCGCGACGTGGCAAGGTACGAGAGTCTCTAATTGTGATGGAGATATTGGACTTGTAATAGAAACTAAGCACGTTTCATCAGAAAAATGTTCAGCGTATTTTTTTAGGATAGGGTATATATCTATCGGCTTAACACAAATAAAAATAAGTTGTGATTGTTCGATTACTTCCGGGATTGTTTTTGCTATCTGAACAGAAGGGTATTTTTCTTTTATATGATATGCTTTTGCAGGCGTCCGATTAATGATTGTAAGGCAAGAAGGTTTGACAGCACGGGTTTCTAAAAATGCATCGATTAGTATATTTCCCATGTTTCCTGTCCCTATAATTCCTATGTTCAAAGTTTCATCCCTCCTTCGTAACAGCTTTCTCCTAAACAATATGAATGATGTTATAAATTTATGATTAGAGGTGTAAAATGATGTGGGATTTTCCGAAAAAGTGGTTAGGTTTAGTAGCTATTATTGGAACTTTACTTTTTCTTGTTTTTTGGAAAACGAATCAGAGTGTAGAACGAACGCCTATTACAATGAATGTACAAGAGAAGGAGATAGAAAAAAAGGGTAAACCGAAAATATCGGATACAAAGGAACAGAAAAGAACAATTATAATTGATGTGAAAGGAGCGGTTAGTAAAGAAGGGGTATATGAAATGAAGGAAGGAGATCGCGTAAAGGATGTGGTTCAAAAGGCGGGTGGTTTTTTATCAGAAGTAGATATGAAAAAAGTAAATTTAGCACAAATTGTACAAGATCAAATGCTTCTTTATATACCGAGTAAAAATGAGTCAGAACAAGGGGTGCTTACTTCTTCTAAGGAAGATGGCAAGATTCGAATAAATACAGCGGCGAAAGAACAACTAGAAAAAATTACAGGGATTGGCTCTCGAAAGGCAGAAAGTATTTTGAAATATCGAGAAGAACATGGTCCGTTTCAGAAAATAGAAGATTTATTAGAGATTGATGGGATTGGTGCGAAGTCTCTTGAAAAGATAAAAGATCAAATTATTATTCCGTAAAAGATTGACGAAGTTTTTCTTCTTTCGCTACACTACAAGTAGACAAAAAAGTAGGTGAAAAATATGGAACGAATTTCATGGGATCAATATTTTATGACGCAAAGCCATCTACTATCTTTGCGTAGTACATGTACAAGGCTTGCGGTAGGAGCGACAATCGTTCGCGATAAACGAATTATTGCTGGTGGGTATAATGGTTCAATTAAAGGTGGCGTACATTGTATAGATGATGGTTGTTACGTAATCGATAATCATTGTGTTCGGACAATTCATGCCGAAATGAATGCTTTATTACAATGTGCCAAGTTTGGTGCGAAAACAGAGGAAGCAGAAATTTACGTTACGCATTTCCCTTGTTTACAATGTTGTAAGGCGATTATTCAAAGTGGTATTACAGCGGTTTATTATGCACAGGATTATAAAAATCATCCATACGCCATAGAGTTATTTGAACAAGCGAACGTAACAGTGAAGCACGTTCCGCTAGAATATGATATTGCTGCATTAGAGGAGCAAAAACGTTATACAGAGTTGAAAGAATTATTTGCGTCTTTAGAAAAAGATAATTTATCAATGGAAGAATTACAGCATGTATTCACGAAAGCAAAAATGATGCTATAAGGAGTGAGTATAAGTTGCAGGAACAATGGGGGTATGTTGCAATCTCGTTTATAATAGGGGTTGCAATTGCTTTTTCCTCGTCACTTTTATTGATAGTTTTTTGCCTCTTTTTAAATGTTTTCTTCTGTTTATATCGCACTTCGCGTAAAACCTTCATTTTTTGTATTGTAGCGTGCTTTAGTAGCGCTATATACACTTCCTATGTTCAAACGTGGAATAAGCCTCTAGGGGAGTCCTATGGAGTTACAAGAGGGGTTATACAAAATACACCGCTTGTTAATGGGGATCGCCTATCTTTTCAATTTGAAGATCAGAATAAAAATATAGTGCAGTTAAGTTATAGAATCAAATCAGTCTTGGAAAAGAAAAAAATGCAACAATTATACGCAGGGATATCATGTGTATTCGAGGGTGAGAGGAAAGAACCGGAAACAGCTCGGAATTTTCATGGTTTTAATTACCGTGATTATTTATACAAACAACATATTCATTTCACATTTGAGGCTACATATATTTCTGAATGCTATAAAACATCACTGTCGCTCACGCAATGGATTCTTCTTTTGAGGCAACAAGCAATCTCGAAAGTTACAGAAATGTTTCCAGAGCAATCAGGTGCTTTTATGAATGCATTACTATTTGGTGATAGACAACAAATGACGTTTGAAGTGGAAGAGCAATATCAACAATTTGGTCTTGTACATTTGTTAGCAATTTCAGGTTCGCACATTGTATTGTTAATGGTGATAGTATATTTTATTTTGCTAAGAAGCGGTGTGACAAGGGAGGTAGCAACAATTTGCCTTATCGTTTGTATTCCTTTGTATATGGTTTTAGCAGGGGCGTCACCCTCTGTTATAAGAGCTTCTATAACAGGAGTTTTGATGTTGATTGCTTTTATGTGCTCGATTCGTTTATCTAGTTTAGATGCTTTAAGTGTAACAGCTATATGTATGCTTATATATGACCCTTATCTTGTTTTTAATATTGGATTTCAGTTTTCATTTGTAGGTAGCTTCGCTTTACTTTTGTCTGCTCCGTTATTGTTAGGGGGTAGCAACGGAGTAATCCGAAATTCTATTTATATTTCTATCATTTCACAGCTCGTTAGTACTCCGATTTTGTTATATCACTTTGGTTATTTTTCTCCATATAGCATTCTCCTCAATCTCTTATACGTTCCGTTTTTATCTATCATTGTATTACCATGTAGCATTATTATTTTACTGTGTATGCCAATTGTCCCGTTTCTCGCAAAAGGATTTGCGGATGTATTATCAATAGGCTTGAGTATGTCTAATGATTTTCTGAGTTATTGTGAAAGTTTACCATTTACCCAGCTTATCTTCGGGGAAACGCCCTTCAATCTTGTAGCTGTATATTGCGCGAGTATTGTCAGTATATTGATGGTTTGGGAAAGGAGAGCGCCGAAAAAAATAGTTTGTATAGTTGCGAGTGTATTTCTTTTTATTAGCACATGTCATTATATATATCCATATTTTAGAGGAAGCGGAAGTGTAACATTTATTGATGTTGGACAAGGTGATGCAATATTAATTCGCCTTCCGTATGATAAAGGGATTTATCTTATTGATACAGGTGGAACGCTTCGTGTGAATAAGGAAGAATGGCAACAAAAAAAGCATGAATTTTCTGTTGGAAATGATGTATTAATCCCCTTTTTACAAAAAGAAGGTATTAAAACAATTGATAAATTAATCGTAACGCATGGAGATGCAGATCATATAGGTGCTGCGCAAGAATTATTATCATATATACCTGTAAAAGAAGTGGTATTTGGCCGAAAGGGAAAAGATGCAGTATTAGAAAAAGTAGTAAAGAAACGGGCATTAGAAAAGGAAATGAAAATAACTGAAGTGGGGGAAGGGGAGAGTTGGAGTGTAAATGAAGCGGAATTTTTCGTTTTAGCTCCAAAAGGAAAAGAAAAAAGCGAAAATAACGCTTCAATTGTAATATGGGCAAAATTTGGAGGGTTGAAGTGGCTATTTACAGGCGATTTGGAAGAAGAAGGGGAAAAGGTTTTAGTAGAGGCATATCCAGATTTACAAGTGGATGTTTTAAAAGTTGCTCATCATGGGAGTAATACGTCATCTATAGAGCCTTTTTTGAACGTCATACAGCCTCGTGTAGCGATTATATCTGTTGGTAAGCAGAATAGGTATGGACACCCGCATAAAGAAGTGATAGAGCGTTTTGAGAAGATGGGGAGTGCGATATGGCGCACGGACAAGCAAGGTGCTATTTCCTATGTTTTTAAAGGGGAAAATGGAACCTTTAAAAGTAAAATCACATATGATAAAACACATAATAGATGAAAAAGAGAAGACTGCCATGAAGTGGCAGTCTTTAAGAACCGATAAATTTAATAACAGTTGCAATGATGAAAAGTGTTGCGAAAAAACCAAATGAGACGATAAATCCTACCCCTGAATCAATAGCGTCATTGCGTTTACTTTGAACGTTTTGTTCAAAATCATTCATTTAGAATCCCTCCCCAACATTCCACTTTAGTATAAAATATTGTCAGAAAAAAATCTACAATTTCCATATGAAGAGAAAACGAGCTTTTTTGTTACTTTTAAATCATGAAGTAATGTGAGTTTTTCGTTTCCAAGCATGTTAACAGTTGGCACTTATACTCAAATTTTTATTGCGAATAATAAAGGGAAGGTGATTACCGCACACCAATAAGAAACCCGGGGCTTATTGCGTGGCGTTTAATATAAATAAAGGGACGGGTTATAAAGCCTGTTCCTTTGTACTTGTAAAACAACAGCTAGGGCATTAGTATAAATATATATTGCCAAGTTAGGGAGTAGGAAAAAGTATGAGTGATATACATAAAAAAATTAAAAAGAAACAGTTTGCTCCGTTATATTTAATATATGGAACGGAAGCTTTTTTTATAAATGAAACGATAAAGCTTATTACGACAGAAGCACTTAAAGAAGAAGATCGAGAGTTTAATGTTGTGACATACGATTTAGAAGAAGCGTATTTAGAAGATGTGGTTGAGGATGCGCGTACGCTTCCTTTCTTCGGAGAACGGAAAGTACTGTTAATAAAATCACCGCTATTTTTGACTTCGCAAAAAGAAAAGTTAGAGCAAAATATAAAAATTTTAGAAGAATACATTGGTGAACCTTCTCCATTTTCTATTCTTGTTTTTGTTGCGCCTTACGAAAAACTTGATGAGCGAAAAAAAATTACAAAACTATTAAAGAAAACAGCAGATGTAGTAGAAGCGAATGCGATGCAAGTACAGGATGTTCAGAAGTGGATTGTTGCTCGTGCAGATGAAGTGCATGTGCATATTGATAACGCGGCTGTTAGTTTGTTGCTAGAGCTTGTGGGAAGTAATGTAACGATGTTGGCGAAGGAAATGGACAAGTTAACGTTATACGTTGGTATGGGCGGAGAGATTACGACGAAACTTGTTGCAGAGCTTGTGCCAAAATCAGTTGAGCAAAATGTATTTGCTTTGACAGAAAAAGTGGTGAAAAAAGATATTGCAGGTGCAATGCAAATTTTGGATGGATTATTTACGCAGCAGGAAGAGCCGATTAAATTGCTTGCGTTATTAGTGAGTCAATTCCGCTTGTTGTATCAAGTGAAAGAGCTACAGCAACGTGGTTATGGACAAAATCAAATTGCGTCTCATATTGGTGTACATCCGTATCGTGTAAAGTTAGCAATGAATCAAACGAAGTTTTTCTCTTTTGAAGAATTAAAAAAAGTGATTATAGAATTAGCGGAAGCTGATTATAGTATGAAGACGGGAAAGATGGATAAGAAGCTTGTGCTCGAATTTTTCTTAATGCGATTAAATCATATGTGATGACACAAAAAAGTTCATGTATTTAGTGCATGAACTTTTTTGTATATAAAAAAACGATCCAAATGGATCGTTTTTTAAACGCCTTACGCGTTTACTTGTTTCGCTAAGCGAGATTTTTGACGAGCTGCAGCGTTTTGGTGGATAAGACCTTTACGAGCTGCTTTGTCAAGTTTTTTAGAAGCAGTTTTGAAAGCTTCTTTAGCATTTTCAAGATCGTTATTAGTAACTAAAGCTTCTACAGTTTTAACAGCAGAACGCATGTCAGACTTGATAGAAGCGTTATGTGCACGACGCTCTTCGCTAAGTTTAGCGCGTTTGATAGCAGATTTGATGTTTGCCATACTTTTCACCTCCCTGGTGCAATCGAATGACTCGATTCTTACATAGAACAAGTGATATTCTATCAAACGGTGAAGAGAATTGCAATAGTATATCCATGAAATTTCACGTAAAGAAAAGAATGACCTTATATAACTTTGGGAAATCTAACGATATTTACTATGAATTACGGAGGAGATACGATGAAAGAACCATTAGATTTAAGTAAATATAGCATTAGAACTGACCTTGCTGTAGAAGCTCATCAAATGTTGCAAGAAAGCCAAGAAGAACAAAAAGGGATACAGGGAGTTATTGTAAAAGAGAGAGAAGAAGAAGGTACTATAATTACAAAAGTAACGATTGATGAAGCTGCCTCTGAAGCGATGGGGAAAAAACCTGGAAATTATTTAACACTTGAAGTACAAGGGATACGTCAGCAAGATACAGAACTTCAACAAAAAGTGGAGCGTATTTTTGCAAAAGAATTTTCTTGTTTCTTAGAAGAGGTTGGAGTTACAAAAGAAGCAAGCTGTTTAATTGTAGGTCTTGGGAATTGGAATGTAACACCAGATGCTCTTGGACCGATAGTTGTAGAAAATGTATTAGTAACGAGACATTTGTTTCAATTGCAGCCTGAAAGTGTAGAAGAAGGATTTAGGCCTGTTAGTGCAATTCGGCCGGGGGTAATGGGGATTACAGGAATCGAAACGAGCGATGTTATTTATGGAATTATTGAGAAGACGAACCCGGACTTTGTAATTGCAATTGATGCATTAGCTGCCCGTTCTATTGAACGAGTAAATAGCACGATACAAATTTCTGATACCGGAATCCATCCTGGATCAGGGGTTGGGAATAAACGTAAAGAACTAAGTAAAGACACATTAGGTATCCCTGTTATCGCAATTGGTGTTCCGACTGTGGTCGATGCTGTTTCGATTACAAGTGATACGATTGATTTTATTTTGAAACATTTTGGTCGAGAGATGAAAGAAGGAAATAAACCTTCACGATCTTTGTTACCAGCGGGATTTTCATTTGGAGAAAAGAAAAAATTAACAGAAGAAGATATGCCGGATGAAAAGAGCAGAAATATGTTTTTAGGTGCTGTTGGTACGTTGGAAGAAGAAGAAAAAAGAAGGCTGATTTATGAAGTGCTATCTCCTCTTGGTCATAATTTAATGGTAACCCCAAAAGAAGTAGATACTTTTATTGAGGATATGGCGAATGTAATAGCGAGTGGTTTAAATGCAACGCTACATCATCAAATTGATCAAGATAATACGGGAGCATATACACATTGAGGGGAACGGATGATTATGGTTTGAGTCGCTTTGCGCTTTTGTGTATATGTAGTGTAGCTTTATGTTTACTTATGATGATAGCAGGAGTGGCACTTGCTAATCATGGTTTGAAAAGTATGAAAGGCTATCAGCAATTGTCATATGAACAAATAGCTCATATGACAGGGACAGAAAGTACAGGTGCTGAATCAGAAATTTTGGGTAGCTCGTTTTCGGCCTCAGAAAAACAACAGCAATTAGAACGTTTAAGAAGTTTTAATGTTGTAGAAGGAATTGGGATGGCGGTAGCAAGTGTAGCTTATGAAATGACGAAGTTCGGGACGGATATAGTTGTTGGGAAAATAAAAGGAATTTTTAGCTAAGAGTAACATGGGAGGCGGTTGTTTTACTGATTTGTAGGACAGCCGTTTTAAAATTTGAAAAGGGTTTGTCTCTTATGGTTTATTCGCATAAGATATAGATAGAATGATTTGTATCGTAAGCAGCACGAGTTTTCATTGAATCTTTGTTGCTCTATTGATATAATCAGTGCTAGTGTATATTGGCGAGACTATTAGGAGTTGAGAACATAGATGAATAAAGAAGAAAGAGCAAAAAGACAGTCCAAAATTCGTAATTTCTCTATTATTGCTCATATTGACCACGGAAAATCAACGTTAGCAGACCGTATTTTAGAGAAAACAAACGCGTTAACACAACGCGAAATGAAAGCTCAGTTGCTTGACTCTATGGATTTAGAGCGTGAGCGTGGTATTACAATCAAATTAAACGCAGTACAATTAAACTATAAAGCAAAAGATGGTGAAGAGTATATTCTTCATTTAATTGATACACCAGGACATGTCGACTTTACGTACGAAGTATCTCGTAGTTTAGCGGCTTGTGAAGGCGCGATTCTTGTAGTAGATGCAGCGCAAGGTATTGAAGCGCAAACGTTAGCAAACGTATACTTAGCGCTTGATAACAATTTGGAAATTTTACCAGTTATTAATAAAATCGACTTACCAAGTGCGGATCCAGAACGTGTACGTCAAGAGGTAGAAGATGTAATTGGTTTAGATGCATCAGAAGCGGTACTTGCTTCTGCGAAAGCTGGAATTGGTATTGAAGAAATTTTAGAACAAATTGTTGAAAAAGTACCAGCTCCGTCGGGTGATTCAGAAGAGCCATTACAATGTATGATTTTCGACTCTTTATATGATCCGTACCGCGGTGTAATTGCTTATATCCGTGTTGTAAATGGAACAGTAAAAGTTGGCGATAAAGTACGTATGATGGCAACGGGTAAAGAATTTGAAGTAACAGAAGTAGGTGTATTTACACCGAAAACTACGCAACGTGACGAGTTAACAGTAGGTGATGTAGGTTTCTTAGCAGCATCGATTAAAAATGTTGGTGACACACGTGTTGGTGATACGATTACACATGCGAAACGTCCAGCTGCAGAGCCGTTAGCAGGTTACCGTAAGTTAAACCCGATGGTATTCTGTGGTCTGTATCCAATTGACTCTGCTCGTTATAACGATTTACGTGATGCATTAGAAAAATTAGAGTTAAACGATTCTGCTCTTGAGTTTGAACCAGAAACATCTCAAGCGCTAGGATTTGGTTTCCGTTGTGGTTTCTTAGGGCTTCTTCACATGGAAATCATTCAAGAACGTATTGAACGTGAATTTAAGATTGACTTAATTACAACAGCGCCAAGCGTTATTTATAAAGTTTATTTAACTAACGGTGAAGATGTTATTGTTGATAACCCATCTAATATGCCAGATCCACAGTCTATCGATCGTGTAGAAGAGCCGTTTGTGAAGGCTTCAATTATGGTTCCGAATGACTATGTTGGAGCTGTAATGGAGATTTGCCAAGGTAAACGTGGAACGTTTATTGATATGCAATATTTAGATGAAACGCGTGTTACATTAACATATGAAATCCCGTTATCAGAAATCGTATATGACTTCTTCGATCAATTGAAATCAAATACGAAAGGGTATGCATCATTTGACTACGAGTTAATTGGCTATAAACCATCTAAACTTGTGAAAATGGATATTCTTTTAAATAATGAACAAGTGGATGCTTTATCATTTATCGTACACCGTGATTCAGCGTATGACCGTGGTAAAGTAATCGTAGAGAAATTAAAAGAATTAATTCCGAGACAACAATTTGAAGTGCCAATTCAGGCGACTATCGGAAATAAAGTTGTAGCACGTTCTACAATTAAAGCGATGCGTAAAAACGTACTTGCAAAATGTTACGGTGGTGACATTTCTCGTAAGCGTAAACTTCTTGATAAGCAAAAAGAAGGTAAAAAACGTATGAAGTCTGTTGGTTCTGTAGAAGTACCGCAAGAGGCATTTATGGCTGTACTGAAAATGGATGACAACTAATATTTGAAATAAAAAAGAAGTCGTTTGTGCGGCTTCTTTTTTCTGTATAATTACTTTTTAGACATCTGAGCAGCTCTCATTTACAATAATGAGAGAGCTTTTTAGTTCATATAGAGTTAGGAGATTGTTAATGTCCGAAAATATTCGAAAAGATATTCAAGATAAAATACAAAATGGTAATTTTAATTGTGAAAAGGAATTGACGCTTTCTATTATTAGTGGAAAGTGGAAAGTTGTGATACTGTGGCATCTTGGTGTGGAAGGGCCACATCGTTTCAGTGAATTACAACGGTTATTCCCAAGCATTTCTCATAAAGTTTTGTCGAACCAATTAAAAGAGTTAATGGAAGATGGAATTGTTGATCGGACAGTATATCCCGAAATTCCTCCTCGCGTTGAGTATTATATGACGGAACTAGGCATGTCACTTTTACCGATCGTTGAAATGATGTATGATTGGGGAAAAATGCGAATGGAACAAATTCGTAATACGTTAGAGAAGTAGAGAACCCTCCGGAGTGCGGAGGTTTTCTTTTTAGAAAGGTAGGAGTTATATTTGGTACAAGCTGCATATATTCATATTCCGTTTTGTCAGCACATTTGTCACTATTGTGATTTTAATAAAGTGTTTATTGAACGCCAACCGGTTGATCAATATTTAGATTATTTAGAGAAGGAAATAATAAATACGGTTCAAAAAGTTCCGTTTGATAGTATAAAAACGATTTTTGTGGGCGGGGGAACTCCGACAGCGTTAAATATGGAACAGACAAAAAAATTACTCGAGATTATTAATCGTCATTTGCGTCCGTTCGCCCCAAATTGTGAATTAACATTTGAAGCGAATCCAGGAGATCTGCCGAAAGAGAAGTTGAATGTACTGCTAGAAGGTGGAGTGAATCGAATTAGTTTTGGTGTGCAAACGTTCCGTGATGAACTGCTTGAGAAAATCGGGCGCAAGCATACGAGGGAAGATGCATTCCTCGCGATTCGAGAAGCACAGGAAGTAGGATTTAAAAATATTAATGTAGATATTATTTATGCTTTGCCAGGACAGACGATAGAAGATGTAAAAGAAACATTAGATATTGCTTTTACGCTTGATGTACAACATTTCTCTGCATATTCATTAATTGTGGAACCTAAAACAGTGTTTTATAACTTAATGAACAAAGGGAAATTGCGTCTTCCGGGTGAAGACCATGAAGCGAAAATGTATGAAATAGTAATGGATGAAATGGAGAAACACGGTTATAACCAGTATGAAATTAGTAATTTCTCAAAAGGTGACAATAAAAGTAGACATAATCTCACATACTGGAATAATGAAGAGTATTATGGATTTGGAGCTGGAGCTCATAGTTATGTGAACGGGGAACGTATTCAAAATGTAGGTCCGCTGAAGCAATATTTTAATAAAATTGATGAAACAGGATTTCCGTATTTAGATGTTCACAAAGTGACGGAGAAAGAAAGAATGGAAGAAGAGCTGTTCTTAGGGCTTCGAAAAACAAAAGGTGTTTCTAAAACGGCGTTCCGCAATAAATTTAATGTAGAGATGGATCAAGTTTTCGCGAAGCAGTTACAAAGCAACCAAGAGCAGGGATTGCTTGAAGAGGAAGATGGGCATGTGCGTTTAACGCGAAAAGGAAAATTATTAGGGAATGAAGTATTCCAATCATTTTTGATTGACTAATTAAATGTTCCATAGGCGTGAAAAAGTTTCATTATTTCGTGACGTTTCCGTTGACAATTGAATGTCAATTTTGGTAAGTTATTAATAGATTTAGCACTCAAAGACAAAGAGTGCTAACAGAGGTGATGATGAGATGCTTACGGAACGTCAGCTCTTAATTTTACAAACAATTATTGATGACTTTATTGGATCAGCGCAGCCCGTTGGGTCTAGAACGTTGGCTAAAAAAGATGAAATTACATTTAGTTCAGCTACTATTCGAAATGAAATGGCGGACTTAGAAGAATTAGGTTTTATTGAAAAAACGCACAGTTCTTCTGGACGTGTTCCTTCTGAGAAAGGCTACCGATTTTATGTAGACCATCTTTTAGCACCGCAAAACTTACCGAACGCTGAAATTGTACAAATTAAAGATTTATTTGCTGAAAGAATTTTTGAAGCGGAAAAAATTGCACAACAATCTGCTCAAATTTTATCAGAACTTACGAATTATACGGCCATTGTTCTTGGACCGAAGTTAAGTACAAATAAACTTAAAAATGTACAAATTGTGCCGCTTGATCGTCAAACTGCTGTCGCTATTATTGTAACCGATACAGGGCATGTACAAAGTAAAACGATTACCGTTCCGGAATCTGTTGATTTATCAGATTTAGAAAAAATGGTTAATATTTTAAATGAAAAGCTATCTGGCGTACCGATGGAAGAACTTCATAATAAGATCTTTAAGGAGATTGTTACAGTTTTACGTGGGTATGTTCATAATTACGATAGTGCAATAAAAATGTTGGATGGTACATTTCAAGTTCCGTTATCGGAAAAGATATACTTTGGAGGAAAAGCAAATATGCTTTCGCAGCCAGAGTTCCATGACATTCAAAAGGTTAGATCTTTACTTACCATGATTGATAATGAAGCCGAATTTTATGACATTTTGCGTCATAAACAAGTCGGGATTCAAGTGAAAATTGGTAGGGAAAACTCTTCGACGGCTATGGAGGATTGTAGTTTAATTTCTGCAACATATTCGATCGGCGAAGAGCAACTTGGAACAATTGCTATTTTAGGTCCTACGAGAATGCAATATTCTCGTGTAATTAGTTTGTTACAGTTATTTACGAGACAATTTACTGATGGACTTAAAAAGTAAATGAGAGTAATACATTCGCTCAAGTGATGAAATTTTCATTGCTGTGTGTAATATATAATGCTTAGGTAATCATGCTATGCATGATACCTAATACCTTTTAAGGAGGTGAATATTGTGGAAGAGCGTAACGAACAAGTGGTAGAAGAAGTAAAAGAAGCGCAAGTTGAAGAAGCTGTCACGCCAGAAAACAGTGAAGAAACTGTAGAAGAAAAAAGTGAGGCTGCTCTTTTACAAGAAAAAGTAGATGAGCTACAAGCGAAACTAACGGAAACGGAAGGTCGCACATTACGTCTACAAGCTGATTTTGAAAATTATAAGCGCCGTGTCCAAATGGATAAACAGGCTGCTGAAAAATATAGAGCACAAAGTCTAGTTTCAGACATCTTGCCAGCTCTTGATAATTTTGAAAGAGCAATGCAAGTGGAAGCGACTGATGAGCAAACGAAATCCTTGTTACAAGGTATGGAAATGGTGCATCGTCAATTGTTAGAAGCGCTGACTAAAGAAGGTGTGGAAGTGATTGAAGCTGTTGGTAAACAGTTTGATCCTAATGAACACCAAGCTATTATGCAAGTGGAAGATAGTGAATTTGAATCAAACGCGGTTGTGGAAGAATTCCAAAAAGGTTATAAACTAAAAGACCGTGTGATTCGCCCATCAATGGTAAAAGTAAATCAATAATTTACATAAAACTAGGAGGATTCGCCATGAGTAAAATTATCGGTATTGACTTAGGTACAACAAACTCTTGTGTAGCTGTTATGGAAGGTGGAGAACCAAAGGTTATCCCAAATCCAGAAGGAAACCGTACAACACCTTCTGTTGTAGCTTTCAAAAATGAAGAACGTCAAGTTGGGGAAGTTGCAAAGCGCCAAGCAATTACAAACCCAAATACAATCATGTCTGTTAAACGTCATATGGGTACAGACTACAAAGTAGAAGTTGAAGGTAAAGAGTATACACCTCAAGAAATTTCTGCAATCATTTTACAAAACTTAAAAGCTTCTGCTGAAGCATACTTAGGTGAAACAGTAACGAAAGCTGTTATTACAGTACCTGCATACTTCAACGATGCAGAGCGTCAAGCAACGAAAGATGCTGGTCGTATCGCTGGTTTAGAAGTTGAGCGTATCATTAACGAGCCAACAGCAGCAGCACTTGCTTACGGTTTAGAAAAACAAGACGAAGAACAAAAAATCTTAGTATATGACTTAGGTGGCGGTACATTTGACGTATCTATCCTTGAGTTAGCAGACGGTACATTCGAAGTTATTTCAACTGCTGGTGACAACCGTCTTGGTGGCGATGACTTTGACCAAGTTATCATCGATCACTTAGTAGCTGAGTTCAAAAAAGAAAATAACATTGATTTAAGCCAAGATAAAATGGCGCTTCAACGCTTGAAAGATGCAGCTGAAAAAGCGAAAAAAGATCTTTCTGGTGTAACACAAACTCAAATTTCATTACCATTCATTAGTGCTGGAGCTGCTGGTCCATTACACTTAGAATTAACGTTAACAAGAGCGAAATTCGAAGAGCTTTCAGCAGGTCTTGTTGAAAGAACATTAGAGCCAACTCGTCGTGCATTAAAAGACGCTGGTTTTGCTCCAAGCGAATTAGATAAAGTTATTCTTGTTGGTGGATCTACTCGTATCCCAGCTGTACAAGAAGCTATTAAACGTGAAACTGGTAAAGAGCCATATAAAGGTGTAAACCCTGATGAAGTTGTAGCATTAGGTGCTGCAGTTCAAGGTGGCGTACTTACTGGTGATGTAGAAGGCGTTCTATTATTAGACGTAACTCCACTTTCTTTAGGTATTGAAACTATGGGTGGCGTGTTCACGAAATTAATCGAGCGTAACACTACAATTCCAACAAGTAAGTCACAAGTATTCTCGACAGCTGCTGATAATCAACCAGCAGTAGACATTCACGTATTACAAGGTGAGCGTCCAATGTCGGCTGACAACAAAACGTTAGGTCGTTTCCAATTAACTGACCTTCCACCAGCACCACGTGGTATTCCACAAATCGAAGTAACATTCGATATTGATGCGAACGGTATCGTTAACGTACGTGCGAAAGACTTAGGAACAAGCAAAGAGCAAGCTATTACAATCCAATCTTCTTCAGGTCTTTCTGATGAAGAAGTAGAACGTATGGTACAAGAAGCGGAAGCAAATGCTGACGCTGACCAAAAACGTAAGGAAGAAGTTGAACTTCGTAACGAAGCTGACCAACTTGTATTCCAAACAGACAAAGTTGTAAAAGATTTAGAAGGTAAAGTAGATGCAGCTGAAGTTGCAAAAGCAACAGAAGCGAAAGAAGCATTACAAGCTGCAATTGAGAAAAACGAGCTTGAAGAAATTCGTGCGAAAAAAGATGCTTTACAAGAAATCGTACAACAATTAACTGTTAAATTATACGAGCAAGCTCAAGCAGCTGCTGGTCAAGCAGAAGGTGCGCAAGGTGCACAAGACGCTGGCGCAAAGAAAGACAATGTAGTTGACGCTGAGTTTGAAGAAGTAAAAGAAGACAAGTAATTCAACTGTAAACATAATAAGTAAGATGACAAAAAGTCAAAGTCAAGCGTGCCTTGACTTTGGCTTTTTTCACGAATGAGAAGCGATGTGTGAGGATCTTAAGTTTTTCGCTTTGCATACTGTAAGTGAGGAAACTTTGTTGCAAAGCACTTTCTTTCGGTGTTAAAATTACGTTTATGTGAAAGATTCGGGGGTTGTAAATTTATGAGTAAACGAGACTATTATGAGGTCCTTGGACTTAGCAAGGGCGCTTCAACAGATGAAATTAAAAAAGCGTATCGTCGTTTGGCTAAAAAATACCATCCAGACGTAAGCAAAGAAGAAAATGCAATTGAAAAGTTTAAAGAAGTACAAGAAGCATACGAAGTGTTAAGTGATGATCAAAAGCGTGCACAGTACGATCAATTTGGTCATGCTGGTGCAAATCAAGGATTCGGTGGATTTGGCGGCGGAGGAGACTTCGGCGGTGGCTTCGGTTTTGAAGATATATTTAGTTCTTTCTTCGGCGGTGGCGGTGGCAGACGTCGTGATCCAAATGCTCCGCGCCAAGGTGCTGACTTACAATATCAAGTCACTTTAGATTTTGAAGAAGCTATTTTTGGTAAGGAATTAAATGTGGAAATTCCAGTAGAAGATCCATGTGATACTTGTAAAGGTAGTGGAGCAAAACCAGGAACTTCAAAAGAAACATGTAAACATTGTTCAGGCTCTGGTCAAGTGAGTGTAGAACAAAACACGCCGTTTGGTCGTATCGTAAACCGTCAAGCTTGTGGTCATTGTTCAGGAACTGGACAAATTATTAAAGAAAAATGTACGACATGTCACGGTTCAGGTAAAGTTCGTAAACGTAAAAAAATCAATGTTAAAATTCCAGCGGGTATCGATAATGGTCAACAAATTCGTGTGTCTGGAAAAGGTGAAGCCGGCGTAAATGGCGGACCAGCAGGAGACTTATATGTTGTCGTTCATGTAAGAAATCATGAATTCTTCGAGCGTGAAGGAGATCACATTATTTGCGAAATGCCATTAACATTTGCGCAAATGGCGCTTGGTGATGAAGTGGAAGTTCCTACTGTTCATGGTAAAGTGAAGCTGAAAATTCCAGCAGGAACACAAACTGGAACAGAATTCCGCTTAAAAGGAAAAGGTGCTCCGAACGTACGTGGATACGGCCAAGGAGATCAATATGTAGTCGTTCGTGTTGTTGTACCGACGAAATTGACTTCGCAGCAAAAAGATTTATTACGTGAATTTGCAGGACAAGAAGAGCAGGATGATAGTTTATTCGGAAAGCTTAAACGTGCTTTCAAAGGGGAATAATGGAAATAAAAAATGGAGTTGGTAAATTGTGAAATGGTCAGAAATTAGTATTCATACAACAGAAGAAGCAGTAGAAGCTGTCTCTCATATTTTACATGAAGCTGGTGCTAGCGGAGTTGCGATTGAGGATCCAGCGGAGTTAACGAAAGAGCGCGAGCAACAATATGGTGAAATTTATGCATTGAACCCAGATGAATATCCGGCGGAAGGTGTATTAATAAAAGCGTATTTCCCGCAAACGGATTCTTTACATGAAACGATTGCAGGTGTAAAATCATCTATTGATGTGCTTCCATCTTACGACATCGAAATTGGTACTGGAAATATTACCGTTAACGAAGTCAATGAAGAAGATTGGGCTACTGCTTGGAAAAAATATTACCATCCAGTACAAATTTCTGATACATTCACAATCGTACCGACTTGGGAAGAATATACACCATCTTCTCCTGATGAAAAAATCATTGAATTAGATCCGGGTATGGCGTTTGGTACAGGAACTCATCCAACAACAACGATGTGTATCCGTGCTTTAGAAAAAACAGTACAGCCAGGTGACACTATTATTGATGTAGGAACAGGTTCTGGTGTACTTAGTATTGCGGCTGCAAAATTAGGTGCGTCTTCTGTTCAAGCATATGATTTAGATCCGGTTGCGGTTGAAAGTGCAGAAATGAATGTACGTTTAAATAAAACAGATGATATCGTGTCTGTTGGACAAAATAGTCTTTTAGAAGGTATTGAAGGTCCTGTTGATTTAATCGTAGCTAACTTATTAGCAGAGATTATTCTATTATTCCCTGAAGATGCAGCAAGAGTTGTGAAGTCAGGTGGATTATTTATTACATCGGGCATTATTGCTGCGAAGGAAAAAGTAATTTCTGAGGCGTTAGAACAAGCTGGATTTACAATTGAAGAAGTGTTACGAATGGAAGATTGGGTAGCAATTATTGCACGAAATGCGTAATATAGATTTTAGTCTATAATGAAAAGGGGAGTCTCTCACTATAAGGTGAGAGACTTGCCGTTTGTTATATGAAAAATGATAACGTTTCGTTCTTTTCGTAAGTGTTGACTTACGAAAGGAACGAAACTCTACTAAGGTGATTATATGCAACGTTATTTTGTAGAAGAGAAATATGTAAATGAGACAAGTATTCGGATTGTAGGTGATGACGTACATCATATCGCAAGAGTGATGCGTATGTCAGCTGGTGATCATATTTATTGCTGTGTAAACGGAAAAACAGCAGTATGTTCAATTGATGAAATTACCAGTGAATTTATTAATACGGCTATTGTAGAATGGGTAGAGGCGTCAAGTGAACTTCCTGTTTTCGTGACGATTGCAAGTGGACTGCCAAAAGGAGACAAGCTAGAGTTAATTTTTCAAAAAGGAACTGAGCTTGGGGCAGCTGCATTCTTACCATTTCAAGCATCTCGCTCTATCGTAAAATGGGATGCGAAAAAAGCTGATAAAAAAGTTGAGCGTTTAAGAAAAATTGTGAAAGAAGCTGCGGAACAATCACATAGAAGTGAAATTCCAGAAGTACATGCTCCGGCATCATTTAAGCAATTGCTTTCAATGAGTGGTGAGTATGATGTTTGTCTTGTTGCTTACGAAGAGGAAGCAAAACAAGGTGAGAAATCTAATTTTGCGAAAGCTTTAACGACAATGAAACCAGGTCAAAAGCTATTGATTGTATTTGGCCCAGAAGGCGGTTTAGCTGAGGAAGAGATTACAGCGCTTCGTGAACATAAATTTGTACCATGTAGTTTAGGACCAAGAATTTTAAGAACAGAAACGGCGCCGTTATACGCGTTAAGTGCTGCTTCGTATCATTTTGAATTGATGGGGTGATGATCAATGTCAACTGTTGCGTTCCATACGTTAGGTTGTAAAGTAAACCACTATGAAACAGAAGCCATTTGGCAATTGTTTAAACAAGGTGGTTATGAAAGAACAGAATATGAAAAGAAAGCTGATGTATATGTTATTAACACATGTACAGTAACGAATACTGGGGACAAAAAAAGCCGTCAAGTAATCAGACGTGCTGTGCGTCAAAATCCAGATGCAGTTATTTGCGTAACGGGATGTTATGCACAAACATCTCCAGCTGAAATTATGGCGATTCCGGGTGTAGATATTGTAGTTGGTACACAGGATCGTGAAAAGATGTTAGGTTACATCGAAGAATTCCGTAAAGAGCGTCAACCAATTAATGCTGTCCGTAATATTATGAAAACACGTGTGTACGAAGAACTTGATGTACCTTATTTCACGGATCGTACACGTGCGTCTTTAAAAATACAAGAGGGTTGCAATAACTTCTGTACATTCTGTATCATTCCTTGGGCGCGTGGTTTAATGCGTTCTCGTGATGGAAAAGAAGTTATTAAACAAGCACAACAATTAGTGGATGCAGGCTATAAAGAAATCGTATTAACGGGTATTCATACAGGTGGATACGGCGAAGACATAAAAGATTATAACTTAGCTGGATTACTTCGTGATATGGAAGCGGAAGTAGACGGATTAAAACGTCTTCGTATTTCTTCTATTGAAGCGAGTCAAATTTCAGATGAAGTAATTGAAGTGTTAGATAAATCTGAAGTAGTTGTACGCCACTTGCATATTCCGTTGCAATCTGGTTCTAATACTGTATTAAAACGTATGCGTCGTAAATATACGATGGAGTTCTTCCAAGAGCGTTTAGATCGTTTGAAAGAAGCGTTACCAGGCCTTGCGATTACATCTGACGTAATCGTTGGTTTCCCAGGTGAAACAGAAGAAGAATTCATGGAAACATACAATTTCATTAAAGAGAACCGCTTCTCTGAGTTACATGTGTTCCCTTACTCAAAACGTACAGGAACACCTGCAGCACGCATGGAAGATCAAGTTCCTGAAGATGTGAAGAACGATCGTGTTCATCGTTTAATTGAGCTATCTAATCAATTAGCGAAAGAGTACGCATCAGCGTTTGAAGGTGAAGTGCTTGAAATCATTCCGGAAGAGCAATTTAAAGAGGGCGACCGTGAAGGGTTATATGTAGGGTATACAGATAACTACTTAAAAATTGTATTTGAAGGATCAGAAGAATTAATTGGTAAGCTAGTGAAAGTGAAAATTACGAAAGCTGGTTATCCATATAACGAAGCGCAATTTGTTCGTGTTCTTGAAGATGATGTAAAAAAAGAATCAGCTAGCGCATAAAAAGAGCGTGCAACCGGAAACGGTTTGCATGCTTTCTTTATTTGAAGCGCTTAAGTACTATAAGGTGGGGAGGCGTTTCATGCATCCCTGTATGAAAAAAGATGAAATGATAAAAATATAGTTGTCTTCATCAGTAAAGGATACTAGCTATTTGCATAACTTTTGAAAAGGAAATACTTCTATTCTTCTTTTATTCTGCCAAATAGTTGACCTGAAGTGATAAAATGTATTATAATCGTAAAAGACATGCTGAAGAAGTGTTTCTTTTTGCATGCTGAAGTTAGTATGTAAGTGTGATGTTTCGGAGGGAGGGAAAGAGAATGTCAAAAACAGTCGTTCGTAAAAACGAGTCTTTGGAGGATGCACTTCGCCGTTTTAAAAGATCGGTTTCTAAAACTGGTACACTTGCTGAAGCAAGAAAGCGCGAGTTTTATGAAAAACCAAGTGTAAAACGTAAGAAGAAATCTGAAGCGGCAAGAAAGCGTAAATTCTAAGAGAGGGTGTAAGTTATGAGTCTTCTCGGTCGTTTAAACGATGATATGAAACAAGCGATGAAGAATAAACAAAAAGAAAAATTAACCGTTATTCGTATGGTTAAGGCTGCTTTACAAAATGAAGGTATTAAACTGCAACATACTCTTACTGAAGAAGAGGAAATAACAGTTTTAGCTCGTGAAGTAAAACAGTATAAGGACTCCCTCCTTGAATTTAAAAAAGCTGGTCGTGAAGACCTTGTTAATAAACTGCAAAGTGAAATTCAGATTTTAAGCGCATATTTGCCAGAGCAATTAACTGAAGAAGAACTAGTTGATGTAATCAAGCAAGTTATTTCTGAAGTTGGTGCGACTTCTAAAGCAGATATGGGTAAGGTGATGACTGCTGTTATGCCGAAAGTAAAAGGTAAAACAGACGGATCACTTGTGAATAAGCTGGTTATCCAGCTATTAGCGTAAAAAAACGTCTCATTTCGTATGAGACGTTTTTTTATTGTTCTTATTAAGGAAACGCTATATTGCTTAAAAAGGGTTTCTGTAAGTGATAGAAACCCCTCTAGTTAAAGTTTCAATTTATTATTTCCTTGTATAATTCCGATTCTACACCTGTTCTTACTTCCTTGACTAAAACTTCTTTCGCAAATAAAAGCTAAGTACCGAACCTTCTGAAACTCAGATTGAAGTTTTATAGCTTGCTCTTCAGCATAATCCTCAAAGGTAATGAAAGAGATTCTAACTATTTTAGATTTTGCATCAGTTGCATAAAATGGCCGGATATTACTGTCGGTAACTTGTTTTATAACATTCAAAATTTCTTGACCAAAGCCAATTTCCTTTCGTATTTCCTCATTTATTAATTCATTTTTTAATGAACCCTAATATTTTTTGAAATTCATATAACAACCATCTATAAAATATTCTTACTTAAAACGTAACATTCAGAGTGGAGAAATTTTCTTTTTTTGATTTTATCCCTCATTAACGGGCAGCCCGATTGGTGAGGGTTGATTAAAGTTTCACTTTATCTCATTTGTCCAATAAATGACAACTACTTATTCTATGGTCAGTATGTCACGTCCAGAACGAATTGTAACAGTTTTTTTCAAGTTTCCAACTTCTCGCTAGGCTTAATTTCTTAATGTAACTTGTACTGATATCCTGTAGGGGCGCATATTCTTGTATTAATACTTCTATTATTAAAGGTAACATCCTCTAATCCATCATTGTCCTGACAAATATGATTTCATATAGCGACTGTTTTAATTAACATGATATGAACTCTTACAGAATATAGTTATGTTAGTGAAGTCGTTATAACACGATAGGCGCTTGTGAAGAAATACATATATATGGGATGAGAGGGGGTCTTTCGAGATGAAGAAATTAGAACAAATGAAAAATTGGTTGACAAAACAAGTAGACCTACCAGTGGATGTATTAATGGATCTACCTCGGATTACTCTTGTTGGGCAAATACATATTTATATAGAAAATCATCGGGGGTTATTAGTTTTTTCAGATAAAGAAGTGCGATTGCTTTTAAAACACGGTCAATTATTAATTAAAGGACAATCCTTTGTTATTAAAACGATTCTTCCAGAAGAGCTTTTACTCGAAGGGATAATTGAGCAAGTAACATTTTTAGAAAATGAAAAAAAAGGTGATTGAAGTGAAACTTCCATTTGTGAAGTTTTTCTTCTTTATCCTGTAAAAGTTCCGTTGATAGAGACGGATTACAGTTTTACTCGGTTTCATTTTAGTACGAGCTATTTTAATGCTTCAAATAAAAAAGTAGTATATCTACTTTTAGAAAGGTAGTGAAGGTGGTAAATGAAAAATAAATTGTTTATAAAGTGGCTTGGATATGTAAAAGTGCGAATTGAAGGTAGAGGAGCGGAACGGTTTGTTAATGAATGTGTACGGAGGAATTTATTAGTTTGGGATGTTAAAAAGATAGCTGATGAAACGTTAGTTTTTTGTATATTGTTACGCGATGTGAAAAAAATAAAACCAATTTATAGAAAAAATGAATGTAAATTATATTTTATTGGACGTTATGGTTTTCCTTTTTGGAATAAGCGTTTAATTAAAAATAGTGGATTTTTAATTGGTTTTTTAATTTTCTTTTTTGGTGTGATTGCAATGTCAAATATGGTTTGGAAAATTGAAATTACAGGAGCAAAACCTGAAACAGAATATATATTGATGAAAGAATTGGATAAAATGGGTATTAAAAAAGGGAAACTACAATTTCAAATGCCGAATGTAGAAGATGTACAACGCCATTTGACAGATAATATTAATGCCATTACTTGGGCGGGACTAGAAGTAAGAGGAACGACGTATCATTTTAAAATTGTTGAAAAAAACGAACCGAAGAAAGAAAAGGAACAAAGGCCGCAAAATTTAGTAGCAAAAAAAGAAGCGATTATTACAAAGACGTTCGTAGAAGTTGGAAAGCCGGTTGTACTGAAAAATGATCATGTAGAAAAAGGGCAGATTCTCGTATCAGGAATATATGGTAATGAGGAAAGTCCGACGATTGTTTCAGCGAAAGGTATTGTGTATGGCGAAACGTGGTATACATCTAAGGTGGATGTCCCGTTAAAGACGCAATTCCAAGTGTATACTGGTAACGTATACAATGAACATTTTCTTAAATTTTGGGATACGAAAATAAAAATATGGGGATTTCAGCATGATAAGTATAAACGCTCTCGTACTGAAAGTGTAAAGCATGATGTGAAATTATTTGGTTTTACACTGCCGATTGCATATGAAAAAGATGTTGTGAGAGAAGAGGAAGAAGCGAATCGAGAATATACAGAAAAGCAAGCGCTGAAAGTAGCGAAAGAGATGGCCGAAAAAGAACTAAAGAAAAAATTGGATGAACATGCTATGATTGTAAGTGATAAGATTTTGAGTAAAGAGGTTGAGGCGGGTCAACTAAAGGTCACATTGCATTATACTGTGGTTGAAAATATTGCAGAGCCACAACCAATATCCGAATCCGATATTCAAGGAGACTGAGTAATGGCAGAACAATTAGTAGAAATGAACCAACAATTGGAAAATACTAACGAAGCAATCGCTCTTTTTGGAGTCAATGATGCACATTTAAAAGTAATTGAACGAGAACTGAATGTATCGATCGTAACTAGAGGAGAAACTGTTCATGTATCTGGGGCAGTTGAAACGGTGACACTCGTAGAAAAAATCTTACAGCAATTACTTGTTGTAATTCGTAAAAGTATATCAATTTCAGAGAGAGATGTTGCGTATGCAATTCAGCTTGCACAACAAGGGAAAATTGCTCAATTTGAAGAGTTATATGAAGAAGAAATTTTCAAGACTGCAAAAGGTAAATCCATTCGTGTAAAAACAATGGGGCAAAGACGATATATTCATGCGATGAAGAAGAATGATATTGTCTTTGGGATAGGGCCTGCAGGAACTGGAAAAACATACTTAGCTGTAGTAATGGCTGTGAGGGCTTTAAAACAAGGGTATGTAAAGAAAATTATTTTAACAAGACCTGCTGTAGAAGCTGGAGAAAATTTAGGTTTTTTACCAGGGGATTTGAAAGAGAAGGTAGATCCATACTTACGCCCATTATATGATGCCTTACATGATATTCTTGGACAAGAATATACGCAGCGTATGATGGAGCGAGGAGTAATTGAAATCGCGCCGCTTGCTTATATGAGGGGGCGTACGCTTGATGATTCATTTGTTATTTTAGATGAGGCTCAAAATACAACGGGTGCTCAAATAAAAATGTTTTTAACAAGATTAGGTTTTAGTTCTAAAATGGTTATTACAGGGGACCCTTCACAAGTAGACTTGCCAAAAGGGGTAAAATCAGGGCTATCTATAGCTGCTAATATTTTATCTGGTGTATCAGGTCTGTCATTTATTACATTAGAACAAACGGACGTTGTGAGACATCCATTGGTGCAACGTATTATTGAGGCATATGATAAAATGGAATGATCCTATTTGTCAGGATCATTTCTTTTTGTATGATAAGGTTGGCGAACGTCATATTTTTTACTATCATGAAAGATAAGGAAAATAAACTATAGGTACTAGTGTATAAAATGTTGCCTCAAAGTATCGTTTGGTAGAAGAAATGAAAGCTATAAATAGTTTCACTTTATTTCTGGAGAGGAGAAGGTATTGAAATCATGTCAAGATCTCAAGAAATTTCTAAGTGGTTTCGTAATTTACAACATTCGAAAAAACTAAGTTGGATTTCTTACGTTGTATTAGGAGCGGTGCTGTTTTTTGCGCTTATGAATAATGTAAAACCAGAGCAATTAGATGTTAATATGTATTCTATTGCGAAAAAGACAATCCATTCTCCTATAAAAATTGAAGATAAAGTTACAACGGATAAAAAGAAAAAAGAAGCCGCTACAAAAGTTGAAGATCAATATACATATAAAAGTGAGTATAAACAAAACAAAGTTGATATTGTGAATGACGTCTTTGCTAAAGTGGATGAAGTGGTGCAAGAGATTAAAGCTGTTGGACCGGATGATCAAAAAAAGATGACTGATGCTGAGAAAGTGGAGAAGTTAAAAAAGAAACTACCCGCTGACTTAACGAAAGAATTATCTGATTCAAACTTACTAAGTTTGATTAATGCAGATTCGAGCCAATTAGTATTAGCGAAAGATGCTGCGGTCACAGCAATTAATAGTATCATGACTGAGCATATTAAAATGGACGAATTGAAAGATGCGAAAGAACGATATGTAAGTGAGATGAATAGTGTTAATGTTGATAATGGTTTAAAAGAGTCGATTAAGGCGCTAGGAAGATATGCAATTTCAGCGAACTATTTTTATGACCCGATCTTAACGAAAGAGAAGAGAAAAGCAGAGGAAGATTTAGTTCCACCTGTTTATATTCTTCAAGGACAAGTTCTTGTTAGAGAAGGTGAAACAATTTCAAGTGATGTGTATAATCAGTTGAAATTAGTTGGTTTGTTAGAAAAAGGGAACGGCTTTCAACCTTATGTTGGATTAGCGGTACTCATTGGTGTGTTACTATACTTTATGCATAAACAATTTGAATTATTTTTAAAGAGAAAAAGAGAAGATAGACCGTATGTTTTAGCGTATATTACAATTTTGTCTATCACAATTGTCTTAATGAAAATCATTAGTTTGTTTCAAAAACTTGAATACGCGGGGATTGCATATGTTGTCCCAGTTGCGATGGGAACAATACTTGTAAAACTAATGATTGGTGATCGATTTGTCTTTTTAACGAGTATGATTTTTTCTGTATGCGGAAGTATTATGTTTAATGAAGGAGTAACGAGTACATTAAATTATAGTGTAGGGATTTACGTATTGTTAAGTTCATTATCGGTTAGTATTTTCTTGCGAGAAAAAAATCGTCGTACAATGATTTTACAAGCTGGTATACTCGTTTCTGTATTAAATGTAGTCGTATTGGCGGCGCTCTTATTATTACGTAATGGGAATTTTTCGCCTCTTGAAATTGGTACGCAATTATTAATGGCTTCGCTTTCAGGGATTATATCATCCGTTTTGGCTATGGGGATTTTACCATATTTAGAAAGTGGACTTGGAATCGTATCAAGTATGAAGCTTATGGAACTATCAAGCCCAAATCATCCGCTTTTACGCAGAATTTTGTTAGAAGCGCCAGGGACATATCATCATAGTGTAATGGTAGCGAATCTTTCTGAGGCTGCTTGTGAAGCAGTCGGGGCAAATGGTGTATTAGCGCGTGTAGGGGCATATTATCATGATGTAGGAAAAACAGTACAACCGCAATTTTTTATTGAAAATCAAATGGGAATTGAAAATCCGCATGATAAATTAGATCCTGTAACGAGTAAAGATATTATAATTGCTCACGTAACGGATGGAGTAAGAATGCTCGAAGAATATCATATTCCACAAGAAATTATTGATATCGCTGGGCAACATCACGGTACAACGTTACTGAAATATTTTTATTATAAAGCTATTAAAGAAGATAAAGAAAAATATACAGAAGAGATGTTCCGTTATCCAGGTTCAAAAGCAACTTCGAAAGAATCGGCAATTGTTGGTATTGCTGATAGTGTAGAAGCTGCGGTACGTTCTATGAATCACCCAACGCCAGAACAAATTAATAATTTGGTGCAAAGTATTATTAAAGATCGACTACAAGACGGTCAATTTAGTGAATGTGATTTGACGTTTAAGGAACTACAAATCGTTGGAAAAACGTTGTGTGAAACGTTAAATGGTATTTTCCATTCGCGTATTACATATCCGGAACTTCCGGAAGAAAAGGAGAAAGAATGAGTTTGTTAATTGATTTTATTGATGAAACAGAAGAAGTAAAAGAAGCGTATATGAGTTTAATTCGTGAAGTGTTAGAAAAAGCAGCTCAAATGGAAAATATCGAGGATGGTGCGGAGGTATCGGTGACATTTGTAGATAATGAGCGCATTAGAGAAATTAATCGTGATTACCGAGATAAAGATCAACCTACAGATGTAATATCCTTTGCCATGGAAGAAATGGGAGAAGGAGAAATGGAGATTGTTGGTGCAGAGATGCCGCGCATGTTAGGTGATCTTATTATCTCTATTCCAAGGGCGAAAGAGCAAGCTGAAGAGTACGGACATTCTTTCGATCGTGAACTTGGATTTTTGGCGTTACATGGCTTTTTACATTTACTTGGTTATGATCACATGACAGAAGAAGATGAAAAAGAAATGTTCGGAAGACAAAAAGAAATTTTAGAAGCTTTTGGATTAGGACGATGAAAAAAGGAAAACTTATAGATAGTTTTGGATATGCTATAGCTGGTATATTCTTTTGTTTTCGTCATGAACGAAATATGAAAATCCATTATTTAGCCGCAGTCATTGTTATATGCTGCGGCTTTTATTTCCATATTACGAGAACAGAGTGGATGATATTACTTATTGTAATAGGTAGTGTAATGAGTTTAGAAATGGTAAATACGGCTGTGGAAAAAACAGTAGATTTAGCGACTGCCGATATTCATCCATTTGCAAAAATTGCAAAGGATGTTGCGGCAGGAGCGGTTTTATTGTTTGCAATTATAGCTGTTATAATTGGTGCTATTATCTTTTTACCGTATATGGTATAGTTGCATTCCGAAGCTTTTATTAAGCTTTGGAAGTGCCGTAAGGGCCTTTAATGAGAGAGTGTACCTCTTCATAGCTGTGAACAGGAAGGATGCGGGAATATGAATAGTAAACAATTAATTCTAGAAGCAATCGAAGCACGTAAACAAGCGTACGTACCATATTCTAAATTTCAAGTAGGTGCAGCATTATTAACGCGCGGTGGAAAAGTATATCGTGGATGTAATGTTGAGAATGCATCATATGGCTTATGTAATTGTGCTGAAAGAACAGCTTTATTTAAGGCGGTTTCTGAAGGAGATAAAGAATTTGTAGCCATTGCGGTTGTAGCAGATACAAAGCGCCCAGTACCTCCTTGTGGAGCATGTCGACAAGTTATGGTAGAATTATGTAAACAGGATACGAAAGTATACTTAACAAATTTACATGGTGACGTTCAGGAGACGACAGTCGGAGAATTGTTACCAGGAGCATTTTTAGCGGAGGATTTACATGAATAGAAAAGGTTATAAATCAGGTTTTGTCTCTATTATTGGCAGACCGAATGTTGGAAAATCTACATTTTTAAACCGTATTATCGGTCAAAAAATTGCTATTATGAGTGACAAGCCACAAACGACTCGTAATAAAATTCAAGGCGTATATACAGAAAATGATTCACAAGTAATTTTCATTGATACACCAGGAATACATAAACCTAAACATAAACTAGGTGACTTCATGGTGAAGATGGCGCAAACGACATTAAAAGAAGTTGATATCGTTCTGTTTATGGTTAATGCTGTCGAAGGCTTTGGTCGTGGTGAAGAATTCATCATCGAGAAGTTAAAAGAAACGAAACAACCAGTATTTTTAGTTATTAATAAAATTGACCAACTTCATCCAGAGCAATTACTAGAGTTAATTGATCAATATCGTAAACTACATGAGTTTGCAGAAATTGTACCAATTTCTGCGTTAGACGGTAATAATGTGGACGCTTTAATTGGAACAATTAAAAAGTATTTACCAGAAGGACCACAATACTATCCAGATAATCAAGTAACGGATCATCCGGAGAGATTTATTATTGCAGAGCTTATTCGTGAGAAAGTACTACATTTAACACGTGAAGAAGTGCCGCATTCTGTGGCTGTTGTTATCGATGCGATTCAAAAGCGTGAGGGCGGGGCAGTTTATATAAATGCAACGATTGTTGTTGAACGTGCATCACAAAAAGGGATCATCATCGGAAAACAAGGGAAAATGTTAAAAGAAGTTGGTAAGCGAGCTCGTTTTGATATTGAAGCGCTACTTGGTTCTAAAGTATTTTTAGAAGTATGGGTAAAAGTGCAAAAAGATTGGCGTAATAAAATGTCTCAGCTTCGTGACCTAGGTTTCCGCGAGGATGAGTACTAAAATAGAGTCAAGCTGTAATCAGTGGATGGTTGGTTCATCCACTGATTATTGGTTTTTATGAACTTTGATAAATTAGGAAAAATTTTTCTCACATGAAAATGGACAAAATGGGTCAATTTAATAACAACAAAGGAAATTGGTTTATAGGCTACGCTTATTGAGAAAGGTGGATTCTTATGCTAGATTTTACCTGGAAGTTTTTCTCCAAAACAGGAAGCATTGAAACGTACTTGCTTTTGAAAGAAATGGAAAAAGACGTAAACGATGAGATGGATCAACATGAAGAGGAGCTAGCGCATCTAGACTCTCCAATTTCTTGACCCGTTTTGTTCAAACCTTGGATGGTGACGAACATGTTTCAAAAAGTTGAGGGCATCGTTATCCGTACGACAGATTACGGAGAAACGAACAAGATTGTTACAATATTCTCAAGAGAACTTGGTAAGGTAAGTGCAATGGCAAGAGGGGCAAAAAAACCGAAAAGCCGATTAGCATCTGTGTCGCAATTAATGACACATGGCCAGTTTCTTATTCAAATGGGATCTGGGCTTGGAACATTGCAACAAGGCGAGATTATTTCAACTATGAAAGAAATTCGCGAGGATATATTTTTAACTGCTTATGCATCATTTATTGTTGAATTAACTGATAAAGCAACAGAAGATAAAAAACATAATCCGTATTTATTTGAAATGTTATATCAAACGTTGCATTATATGTGTGAGGGTGTTGATCCAGAAGTATTATCATTAATTTATCAAACGAAAATGCTTCCGGTATTAGGGATGCGCCCGTACTTTGATACATGTGCGATTTGTCATCAAGAAACAGACTTTGTCGCCTTCTCCGTTAGGGAAGGCGGTTTTCTGTGCTCACGTCATGCGGAGCAAGACCCGTATCGTATACCGGTAGGAGAAGCTGTTCATAAATTATTACGTCTTTTCTTCCATTTCGATTTACATAGGCTCGGAAATGTATCGGTAAAGGATAGCACAAAAAAACAAATGCGTTTAGTATTGAATACATATTATGATGAATATTGCGGAATTTATTTGAAATCAAGACGTTTTTTAGAACAACTTGATAAGTTTCAAATATAATTTTGGGCCGTATACGGTCCTTTTTACATACTTTCTTTTTCGAATAGCATATTTAGTATATAATATTTAAGAGATAGTATAACTTTTTTCGTTGTGCATTAAAGGTGGTGATTATCATAGAGCTGAATAAACGGCAAGAACATATAATTCAGATTGTAAAAGATCACGGTCCTATTACAGGGGAATCAATTGCAGCGCAATTGGGTCTAACACGTGCGACGCTAAGACCAGACTTAGCAATTTTAACGATGGCTGGTTATTTAGAAGCACGTCCACGCGTAGGTTATTTTTATACGGGTAAAACTGGGGGGCAGTTATTATCTGAAGCTGTTAAGAAAATTAAAGTACAAGATTATCAATCTAGACCGGTTGTAATTGATAAAAATGTTTCCGTATACGATGCAATTTGTACGATGTTTTTAGAGGACGTTGGTACATTGTTCGTTGTAGATCAGATGACTCTATTAGTTGGTGTTGTGTCTCGTAAAGATTTATTAAGAGCGAGCTTAGGAAAGCAGGATTTAACCTCTCTTCCGGTTAATATTATCATGACAAGGATGCCAAACATTGCGATGTGTCGTAGAGAGGATTCTTTATATGATATTGCGATGGAATTAATAGAAAGACAGATTGATGCAATGCCAGTTGTAAAAGATACGAAACAAGGTTTAGAAGTGATTGGGCGAATTACAAAAACAAATATTACACGTGCGTTTGTAAATTTAGTAAATAACGAATAAGTGTAATTTGTTTAAAGTGAGGTAATGTAATGGATAATAAAATCGTATATGTCGTATCTGACTCTGTAGGGGAAACGGCTGATTTGGTTGTTCGAGCAGCAATGGGGCAATTCCCGTTTGCTCCTGATATTAGACGTGTACCGTATGTAGAAGATACAGGGACATTAAAAGAAGTGATTTCGATTGCTAAGAGTAATCAAGCACTTATATGTTTTACGTTAGTTAAGCCTGATATGCGCAAATATTTAGTAACAGAGGCTGCAAAAGAAGGGGTAGAGGCATACGATATTATCGGCCCTCTTATTGATCAAATTGAAGAAATTACGGGGCAAGTGCCGAGATGTGAGCCAGGCGTTGTCCGTAGGTTAGATGAAGAATACTTTAAAAAGATTGAAGCGATTGAGTTTGCTGTGAAGTATGATGACGGCAGAGATGCACGAGGTATTTTAAAAGCGGATATCGTGTTGATTGGTGTTTCGCGTACATCAAAAACACCACTTTCCCAATATTTAGCTCATAACAAACGCTTGAAAGTTGCGAATGTACCACTCGTGCCAGAAGTTGACCCACCTGAAGAACTATATCAAGTGGCAAAAGAAAAATGTTTCGGTTTGAAAATTACGCCAGATAAGTTAAATCATATTCGAAAAGAACGATTAAAATCACTTGGATTAAGTGATGGAGCAACATATGCAAATATTAATCGTATTCAAGAAGAAATTGATCACTTTGAGGAAGTAATTAGTAAAATAAATTGTCAAGTAATCGATGTATCGAATAAAGCAATTGAAGAAACAGCAAATATTATTGTGAATGCAGTGCAAAACCAAAAAATGTTTTAGCACATTTACCAAAGGTGAATGTGCTTTTTTCGCTCGTGTGAAATATGATACCTATGGATTTTGTAATAGATTGTAGTGTAATGGTTATACTTATACTCCTTTGTCTTTTAGTATATTCAAGGTGTGAGTTTGTCATCCTGAAATGTAAGATGAAAAAATAAAGGGATATGTAGCGTAGTTGAAGAAAATATATTATAATAAAAAATTGTGATAAAAACCTATATTTTACGTTTAGACTTTAATTTTTCAGAATAAACTAGGGATAGGATTTACGAAAAAGACATGTAATTACGTTAAATCGACAAAATCTATACAAGAAAACGCACATTATGGAAGGATTCACAGAAGGGATGTAGAATACAGAAATATGCAAAGCATCGACAACATATTAGTTGGTGTAGATGTATATCCCGTGAAGGCTGAAATTGTGCAAGTTGGGGCGGAATTTCATGTCGGAATTTTGTTTGTCGCATCATATGCTCATCCTTTAAGGAAATAGCAAGGCCATTGGATCTTTGTAGATACTGAACAAAATGGAGTTGATCGTTATATGGATCAACATGAAAAAGTTACAAATCTCAAGATCAAACAGTATATGTGGCTTGCTACTCTTCTTATAAAAAGGTGTATATGTATTGTTTCTAAGAGATACATTTGTAACAGATGAGCAAATGTATACAATTTTATATAGCAAGTATGTATATGCGATTTATGCAGATAAAGGACCTATGGGAAAGGTTTAAAATGGTTTATACAATGTAATCGGCAACACTTTCTAACAAGTTTAGAAAAATATTGTCGAATTATAAAGGAATTTTTTAATTTATATCGAATACAAAATACGACACGGAGATGGAGTTATGGGGAACAGAATTCCCGAAGAAGTTGTTGAACAGATTCGGACATCATCCGATATTGTAGAAGTCATTGGTGAATACGTTCAACTTAGAAAACAGGGGCGTAACTATTTCGGCCTTTGTCCATTTCATGGTGAGAATTCTCCTTCATTCTCTGTTTCATCTGATAAGCAAATTTTTCATTGCTTCGGATGTGGAGAAGGTGGAAATGTATTTTCCTTTCTAATGAAAATGGAAGGACTGGCTTTTACCGAGGCTGTTCAAAAGCTAGGCGAAAGAAATGGAATTGCGGTTGCAGAGTATACATCAGGGCAAGGACAACAAGAAGACATATCTGATGACACTGTCATCATGCAACAAGCTCATGAATTATTGAAAAAGTATTATCATCATTTATTAGTAAATACGGAAGAGGGAAATGAAGCACTTTCATATTTATTAAACCGTGGTATTACGAAAGAGATGATTGAGAAGTTTGAAATTGGTTATGCATCACCTGCCTGGGATGCAGCGACGAAAATTTTACAAAAAAGAGGTTTATCGCTGTCTAGTATGGAACAAGCTGGCCTTCTAATAAGAAGTGAGAAGGATGGTAGTCATTATGATCGCTTCCGTGGAAGAGTTATGTTCCCGATTTATACGTTACAAGGTAAGGTGATAGCGTTTAGTGGAAGGGCGTTAGGAGATGACACGCCGAAATATTTAAATAGCCCTGAAACACCGATTTTTCACAAAAGTAAATTGTTGTATAACTTCCACCAAGCAAGACCGTTTATTAGAAAACGTGGGCAAGTGGTTCTTTTTGAAGGATATGCCGATGTACTAGCTGCGGTAAAAAGTGGTGTGGAAGAAGCTGTTGCGACAATGGGAACAGCTTTAACTGAAGAACAAGCAAAACTTCTGCGACGTAACGTTGAAACTGTTGTTCTTTGCTATGATGGTGATAAAGCAGGGCGAGAAGCGACGATGAAAGCAGGGCAATTATTGCTAAAATTTGGTTGCCAAGTGAAAGTCACATCCTTGCCAGATAAGCTTGATCCTGATGAATATGTGCAACAATATGGGACTACTGCTTTTGAAAATCTTGTGAAATCAAGTGTGAGTTTTGTTGGTTTTAAAATAAATTATTTGCGTTTAGGGAAAAATTTGCAAGATGAGTCTGGCAAAGAAGAATATGTGAAAAGTGTTTTAAAAGAGTTATCGTTGTTACAAGATGCGATGCAGGCAGAGTCATATTTGAAGTCATTATCGCAAGAATTTTCGTATTCAATGGAAACACTTTTGAATCAATTGCACCAATATCGCAAAGAACAAAAGGTACAGCAAAAACAAATAAAGCAGGTTGCTAAACCGTCTCAAGTCGTTCAAACAAAACCGAAGTTAACAGGTTTTGAAAGAGCGGAAAGAGAAATTATTTACCATATGTTGCAAAGTGCAGAAGTAGCTGTTCGTATGGAATCCCATATAGAAGATTTTCATACAGAAGAACATAAAGGGATTTTATATGAACTATACGCATATTATGAAAAGGGAAATGAACCTTCAGTCGGAACATTTTTAAGTTGGCTCTCTGATGAAAAGTTGAAAAATATTATCACTGATATTTCGACGGATGAATTTATTAATCCAGAATACACAGAAGAAGTGTTGCAAGGCCATTTGGAGACGCTTAGACGGCATCAGGAAAAACTTGAAAAGATGGAGATCATCTTTAAAGTGAAACAAATGGAAAAAACAGATCCTGTAGAGGCTGCTAAATATTATGTAGCATATTTACAAAATCAAAAAGCGAGAAAATAGCTTTTTTGATAAAGTTTTAGTATAATGAATGTTTGTATCTCGCGTAAGGAGGGGAACAGATGGCTGACAAACCAGCTCGTTCTAAACAAATTGAAACTGAAATGACCCTTGAGCAAGTGAAAGAACAACTCACTGAGCTCGGAAAAAAACGTGGCGTTCTTACATATGAAGAGATTGCAGAACGCATGAATGGATTTGAAATTGAATCCGATCAAATGGATGAATACTATGAATATTTAGGTGAACAAGGCATTGACTTAGTTGGTGATAATGACAACGAAGAAGGCCCTAATAATCGCCAAATTACAAAAACAGAAGAAGAGTTTGACCTCAATGATTTAAGTGTACCACCTGGGGTTAAAATCAACGATCCTGTTCGTATGTATTTAAAAGAAATTGGTCGTGTAGACTTACTATCTGCAGAAGAAGAAATTCGACTTGCAACGCGTATTGAAGAAGGCGATGAAGAAGCTAAACGTCGTCTTGCAGAAGCAAACTTACGTCTTGTAGTAAGTATTGCAAAGCGCTATGTAGGCCGTGGCATGCTTTTCCTAGACTTAATTCAAGAAGGTAATATGGGTCTAATTAAAGCTGTTGAAAAGTTCGATTATCGTAAAGGTTTCAAATTTAGTACGTATGCAACTTGGTGGATTCGCCAAGCTATTACACGTGCCATTGCAGACCAAGCACGAACAATTCGTATTCCAGTTCATATGGTTGAAACGATTAATAAGTTAATTCGTGTACAACGTCAATTATTACAAGATTTAGGTCGTGAACCATCTCCTGAAGAGATTGGTGAAGAAATGGATCTTGCTCCAGAAAAAGTACGTGAAATCTTAAAAATTGCACAGGAGCCAGTTTCTCTTGAAACACCAATTGGTGAAGAAGATGACTCCCATTTAGGTGACTTTATTGAAGACCAAGAAGCAACATCGCCTGCGGACCATGCGGCCTATGAATTGCTAAAAGAACAATTAGAAGATGTGTTAGATACGCTAACAGATCGTGAAGAAAATGTTCTACGTCTTCGTTTCGGTTTAGATGATGGACGAACTCGTACGCTTGAAGAAGTTGGGAAAGTATTCGGCGTAACGAGAGAGCGTATTCGTCAAATTGAAGCAAAAGCACTTCGCAAATTAAGACATCCAAGCCGTAGTAAGCGTCTTAAGGATTTCTTAGAATAGGTTATTTTTTAAGTTTACTTCACCTTTGTGAAGTAAACTTTTTTATTTTGTTAATTTTTGTTAAAATTTAGCTATCGGCAACGATTACAATTTCTTGTAATTTATTTTACAGAATTGTCTTTTGATTTGCAAATGCTCATTTTTCGATTTTTCGATTAATTTTGTTTATTATATACAAAAATATATGTAGAAAAGCGAAAAATATGATGAGAAACGTTAATAATTATCGAAATAATAAGCGATATGACAATAAAAAACAATAAACTGAATTTATGGAATATTTTTAACAAGTGGTAGTTTACTCTTTTCTGATAGAGCGTTTTCAAGTACAATGGAAATGACTGAATCATCTAACTATTTAGGGGTATAGAGGGGGGAGAAGAGATATGAAACGTAATCCGCTGATTCCGTTCGCTCTTATTGCAGCATTGGGTATTATCGTTATGTTTGTATTTTCATTTCAGGGGCTAAATAAATCTAAAGAGTTAGCTGATGCAAAAAATGGCGGGAAGCCAGCACAAACAGCATCAAAGCCAGAGGATATTGTGAAGCAAAGCTGTACGAGCTGCCATGGTGATCAGTTACAAGGGGCAGTTGGACCTAACTTACAAAAAATTGGTGGGAAACTTTCAAAGGATGAAATTAAAGAAATTCTTTCGAAAGGAAAAGGCAATATGCCTGCCAATATAGTTCCAGCTGATCAAGCCGCTAAAGTAGCTGATTGGTTATCGAAGAAAAAATAAAGTTCCGTATGACAAGCCTTTTGCTTATGCAAAGGGCTTGTTTTTCTATATTTTCTAAAATACGATGAATGATAGAGCGGTGAATTGTTGTTATGGGCTTGCAACAACTACTATAAATTCATTATCATGGAAACAGACTGACAAGAGAAGGAGTAATGGAAATACATGAATGAAGTAAAGCTTTCAAAACGATTAGAAGAAGTTGTACGTGAAATACCAGTAGGGTCTACAGTTGCTGATATTGGATCGGATCATGCGTATTTACCGTGTTATACAATTATAAATAATATTGCTACAAAAGCAGTTGCAGGAGAGGTTGTAGATGGACCATTTCGCTCTGCACAAGCAACTGTAGCTGAAAGTGGTTTACAAGATAAAGTAGATGTGCGTAAAGGGAATGGATTAGCTGTTATCGCACCAGGAGAAGTAGATGTAATTACGGTTGCTGGAATGGGCGGAGCGTTAATTCGTGACATTTTAGAAAGTGGTAAAGAAAAATTAGAAGGTGTAACACGTTTAATTTTACAGCCGAATATTGCAGCGCATCATATTCGTGAATGGTTTATTGAGAATGGTTGGGAGCTTATCCATGAAAAAATCGTAAAAGAAGATGGGAAAATTTACGAAATTTTAGTAGGGGAGCGAGGAAATGTTGTAGCGCCTTACTCTGAAAATAAACAAGCTGAATTGTTTATGGGACCATTTTTAATAAAAGAAAAAAGTGAGGCTTTCGTTGAAAAATGGGAAGGAGAATTAAAAAACTTCCAAAATATTTTAAAACAGTTGGAACGTGCGGCTGATTCTGAAGAAACAAAAGCGAAGCGTGGGGAAGTAGAAGCGAAAATGAAAATGATAGGGGAGGTTTTATCATGAGTAAAATTCCAAACGGTCATGAAATTATTTCTTTATTTGAAAGTATGTATCCGAAGCATTTGGCGATGGAAGGAGATAAGATTGGCCTGCAGATTGGAGCGCTTAATAAACCCGTGCAGCACGTATTGATTGCGTTAGATGTAACGGAAGAAGTTGTGGATGAAGCAATTCAATTAGGGGCAAATGTCATTATTGCTCATCATCCTTTAATTTTTAACCCGTTAAAAGCGATTCATACAGATAAGGCGTATGGGAAAATTATTGAAAAGTGTATTAAAAATGATATTGCAATCTATGCAGCGCATACAAATGTGGATGTTGCTAAGGGCGGGGTAAATGATTTACTTGCTGAGGCGTTAGGGTTGCAAAATACAGAAGTTCTAGCACCGACATATGCAGAAGAAATGAAAAAAGTTGTTGTGTTTGTGCCAGTCACTCATGCAGAAGAAGTAAGGAAAGCATTAGGAGACGCAGGTGCTGGTCATATCGGCAATTATAGCCACTGTACGTTTAGTAGCGAGGGTACAGGCACATTTGTACCTCAAGAGGGGACAAATCCTTATATCGGGGAAACTGGACAGTTAGAACGTGTAGAAGAAGTGCGAATCGAAACGATTATTCCAGCTTCATTACAGCGGAAAGTGATTAAAGCAATGGTAACGGCGCATCCGTATGAAGAAGTAGCATACGATGTGTATCCGCTTGATAATAAAGGTGAAACGTTAGGCCTAGGAAAAATAGGATACTTACAAGAAGAAATGACGCTTGGTCAATTTGCAGAACATGTGAAACAATCATTAGACGTGAATGGCGCAAGAGTTGTTGGTAAGTTAGATGATAAAGTGCGTAAAGTAGCTGTACTTGGTGGAGATGGTAATAAATATATAAACCAAGCGAAATTTAAAGGAGCAGATGTATATGTAACTGGTGACATGTACTATCATGTTGCTCATGATGCGATGATGCTCGGTTTAAATATAGTTGACCCAGGACATAATGTTGAAAAAGTAATGAAACAAGGTGTACAAAAGCAACTGCAAGAAAAAGTGGATGCAAAGAAATTAAATGTTCAAATTCATGCTTCGCAGTCACATACAGATCCATTCACATTTGTATAAGAAAAATAAAAACCGTTGCTCCATTAGGGCAACGGTTTTTATTATTGTTCTTTCTTCACCTTTACGCGAGGTAATATCTTTTGAAGTGGTACTTTTCTAACTCTCTCCCACGTTGTTGGATTCATTGGGTCATATTGCTCTAAGAACGCGATAACTTCTTTTGTAATCGGCGTTGGAGTAGAAGCACCTGCTGTAACAGCTACGTTTTCTACACCTTGTAGCCACTCTAATTGAATTTCGCTTACATCAGCAACTCGATATGCTTTTGTACCGGCGATTTCTTGTGATACTTGTGCTAAGCGATTTGAATTGTTACTTTTCGGATCACCAACAACAATTGTTAAGTCTGCAACATCAGCTTGTTTAGCGACAGCTTCTTGGCGAACTTGAGTAGCTAAACAAATTTCTTTATGGAACTCTGCTGTTGGGAATTTTTTTTGAATGTCCTCCATTAAATGTTGAACATCCCATTGACTCATCGTTGTTTGATTTGTTACTAAAATTTTATCTGTTGGGATTTCTAATGTTTTTAAATCATCGGCTCTTTCGATAAGGTGAACGATGTCAGGTGCAATACCAACTGCGCCTTCGGGCTCTGGATGATTTTTTTTACCGATATAAATGACATGATACCCTTCCGCTTTCTTAGCTTCGATAAGGTCATGCGTCTTGGTAACATCTGGGCAAGTGGCATCGATTGTTGTTAAACCTTTTTCTTTTGCGCGTTGTTTAACTTCTGGAGAAACACCGTGTGCTGTGAAAATAACAGTACCAGAATCAATTTTATCTAAAATTTCTAAGCGACTTGGACCGTCTAATGTGATGATTCCATCTTCTTCAAAAGCGTCTGTAACATGTTTATTGTGAACAATCATACCTAAAATATAAATGGGTCTCGGTAATGATTTATCTAATGCAGCGTTACGTGCAATTACCATTGCATCGACAACACCGTAGCAATAACCACGAGGGGAAATTTTAACAATTTTCATATGAGTAATCCTCTCCTTCTAAACAAGGGATACTTTTGTGCATAGTCTTTTACATTATAAAGGAGGAGTGGATAGAAAACAAAGGATTGTTACACATATAGTTTTGGTTTTGTTGCTGTTTGTTGAACTGGTTCTTTCGGTAACTCTTTTTCTATTACAGGTTCAATTACTATTTTCTTTCGTTTTCGTTTCTTTTTTTGAGGTGTAGGAGGCGGACTTTCTACCTCAACTGGCTCTGTTACATTTTCCGTTTGATTTTCTTCCGTACTTTTTCCAGAGGTGAGGATTTTAACAATGCTTGGTAGACTACGCATAATAGGACCATACTGTTCGACGACAGGACCTACAGATTGAACGACTTGGGATACTTTTTCGATGTTGTTTATCATATTAGTAGGATTCGAAATTAAGTTCGAAAAGAAACTGCCGATGCCACTGCTTGCTGTTGTGGCAGCTGTAGTTGCGCCGCCGCGCGTTTCATTTGATTCATACATTTGAGGCGGTATCATTTGCTCAGGATGTTGCTGCATGTATGGTTGATATTGTGGCGGCGGTGGTGGTTGCTGATGCATCATCGGTTGCCCTTCCATTTGTCGGTAAGGTGGAACCATTTGCATAAAAGGCTCGGTTGGATCGTGTTTTTTAAAAAGCTTAGCAAGAAAACCTTTCTTTTTTTGTGCCATTGGTGGTAGTTGTGGAATTGGATATGGTGTATAAGGTTGCTGCCCTGGATTCGGATACATTTGCCTTGTAGGGGATTTCGGAAACATGTGAGAAATCCTCCTTTCTTCAGTTAGGTATATACACATACAATATGCAATAAAAGGGAAGAAGGTTAGTTTTTGAAGTGAAAACCTAAACTAAAGATGGATTTTACTTGTAGATTTCGATATAATGTAGACTTGACTGATTTGTGCGCGCAGTAGAAATTTTAGAAAGAAGGTGTAACTTATGACACAACAAACTTTTACACAGTATGATTTTAAACCATTTTTAATAGATGCAGTTCGTGAACTACGCTTTACAGAGCCGACAGGAATTCAGCAGAAAATTTTCCCGGTCGTGAAAAAAGGTGTAAGTGTAATTGGACAATCCCAAACAGGTTCTGGGAAAACACATGCATACTTACTTCCTACATTAAACAGAATTAATGCAAGTCGTGAAGAAGTACAACTTGTTATTACAGCGCCTACTCGTGAGTTAGCACAACAAATTTACGAAGAAATCGTGAAATTAACAAAGTTTTGTGCGGAAGACCAAATGATTACAGCACGTTGTTTAATTGGTGGAACTGATAAACAACGCTCAATTGAAAAGTTGAAAAAACAACCTCATATCGTAGTTGGAACATCAGGACGTATTAAAGATTTAGTAGAAGAGCAAGCATTATTTGTTCATAAAGCAAATACGATTATTGTCGATGAAGCAGACTTAATGCTTGATATGGGATTCATTCATGATGTAGATAAAATTGCAGCACGCATGCCTAAAAACTTGCAAATGTTAGTTTTCTCTGCAACAATTCCTCAAAAACTAAAACCGTTTCTGAAGAAGTATATGGAGAATCCAGAGCATATTCATATCAATCCAAAACAAGTTGCAGCTGGAAACATTGAACACTATTTAGTGCCTTCTAAACATCGTAATAAAATTGATTTAGTGCATAAAATGCTACTTCAATTTAAACCGTATTTAGCAGTTGTTTTCACGAATACGAAAAAGATGGCAGACCAAGTTGCTGATGGATTAATGGAACGTGGCTTAAAAGTTGGACGAATTCACGGGGATTTATCACCACGTGATCGTAAAAAAATGATGAAACAAATTCGTGACCTTGAATTCCAATATATTGTTGCGACTGATTTAGCAGCACGTGGTATTGATATTGAAGGGATTAGCCATGTTATTAACTATGAGCTACCATCAGATTTAGATTTCTTCGTTCACCGCGTTGGAAGAACAGCACGTGCGGGGCATTCTGGTATTGCAGTGACGATATATGATCCAGCAAACGAAGAAGCATTAGATAGTTTAGAAAAACAACGTCATATTGAGTTCAAGCATGTAGATTTACGCGGAGATGAGTGGGCCGATTTAGGTGAGCGTCGTCGTCGTAAGAGCCGTAAAAAACCAAATGACGAACTTGATGTTATGGCAACGAAAGTTATTAAAAAACCAAAAAAAGTAAAACCAAACTATAAACGTAAACTTGCAACAGAACGTGACAAAGTGAAGAAAAAATATGGCAATAAAAAAAGATAAGGGGTTTCCCTTATCTTTTTTTTATCCCGCTATTTGTGGGAGGTGTAATCAATATGGATAGAAAAGTATTGATTAAAGTTTCACTTAATCCAGCTAATTTAAATGAAAAGTATAGTCTGTATAAATAGTCATATAAATTTGTGTAGTGCATCTTTTGTGAACAAACAATTCACTACATATTTCTACAAATTATGCTATCATTATATCTATTGTATATTGAAGAGGTGATTGTATGTTAAAGATTGGATCTCATGTTTCCATGAGTGGTAAGAAAATGTTATTAGCAGCAAGTGAAGAGGCTGTTTCATACGGTGCAACAACGTTTATGATTTATACAGGTGCACCGCAAAATACACGAAGAAAACCAATTGAAGAATTGAACATAGAAGCAGGAAGAAAACATATGGAGCTGAACGGAATTGAGGAAATTATCGTCCATGCGCCGTATATTATTAATGTTGGGAATACGACGAAGCCAGAAACATTCCAATTAGGAGTAGACTTTCTTCGCATGGAAATTGAAAGAACATCGGCATTAGGTGTAGCGAAACAAATTGTTCTTCACCCAGGAGCGCACGTTGGTGCTGGAGCAGATGCTGGTATTCAACAAATTATTAAAGGGCTTAATGAAGTATTAACGCCAGAACAGACGGTTAACATTGCGTTAGAGACGATGGCAGGAAAAGGAACAGAATGCGGTCGTAGTTTTGAAGAAATTGCAAAAATTATTGATGGTGTAAAATATAATGAAAAGCTATCTGTATGCTTCGATACATGCCATACGCATGATGCAGGATATGATATTGTAAATGACTTTGACGGCGTATTAAACGAATTTGATAAGATCGTTGGTATAGATCGTTTACAAGTACTTCATATTAATGATAGTAAAAATGTACGCGGAGCAGGAAAAGACCGTCATGAAAACATTGGATTTGGTCACATTGGGTATAAAGCATTGCATCACATTGTACATCATCCACAGTTAATGCATGTACCAAAAATTCTTGAAACACCGTATGTAGGGGAAGATAAAAAAGATAAGAAGCCACCATACAAATTGGAAATTGAAATGCTGAAAAACGGCACTTTTGATGAAGGGCTTCTTGAAAAAATTAAAGCGCAATAAGGAGGGGGAAATCCCCTCCTTATTTTAGTAGTTGCTGAAATAATGTATTTACTTGTTGGGCAGTGGCAGGGGAAGTTACTTTTGCGATTTGTTTTAAGAGCTCTAGTCGCTCGTTGTTATCGTAAATATTAATATTTTTACCCTTCATAAGTAAAACGATTTGATCAGCTTGTGCGGCTGTAATGGGAACTTCATATTCTTTGCTATATTTTAATAACTCTTTTGTAGAAATATGATTTAATTTTTTATTAACAATTTGTTTAATGAGGTTCATCTTATTATCCTCCTTCACGCGTTCTTCTATCGAAATATATGAGCATATAGCTTGTACATATTCGTATGGAGTTTCTTTTTTCATGAGGAAAAGAAGCGTATGTTATAATATAAGGACAAAACTACAGAAAAAGAGTAAAGGGAGGACTTATGGAGCAAAAGCAACATCGAAAAGAAAGTGTTATTCATCTCATTTATCGTTTAGTTATGATTATTTTTGGAGCAGCATGCGCGGCGGTAGCAATTGAACTATTTTTAATGCCAAATAAAATTATTGATGGTGGAATTATTGGTATTTCTCTTATATTAGATTATCTTACTCCTAACATTTGGTGGTTAAGTTTTTCTACTTTAGTCGTTGTTCTCAATATCCCATTTATGTATTCCGGTTATAAGCAAATTGGAAAAACATTTATGTTATCTTCGACATTTGGTATTGTAGCGTTAGCTTTCATTGAGTCAACGTTACATGCGGTACCACCATTTACAACAGAACCTATTTTAGCGACAGTGTTTGGTGGTCTTATTTTAGGTCTTGGTGTAGGACTTGTAATTCGTCATGGTGGATCGCTAGATGGAACTGAAATTATGGGGATTTTATTAACGAAGAAATTACCATTCTCTGTTGGTGAATTCGTAATGTTTGTGAACTTATTTATTTTTGCATGGGCAGCATTTGTGTTTGGTGTGGAACAAGCGATGTATTCTGTTATGACGTACTATATCGCATTTAAAACGATCGATACAGTAATTCAAGGGCTAGATGAAACGAAGGCGGTTTTAATTGTATCTGATCAATATGAGGAAGTATCAAACGCGATTTTGCATCGTCTTGGCCGTGGAACTACAAAGCTTGTAGCGAAAGGTGGTTACACGGATAAAGAAAAAGAAGTTATTTATGCAGTTGTAACGCGTCTAGAAGTGACGAAGTTAAAATCAATTGTGCATGAAATTGATGAAAATGCGTTTGTTACGATTATGAGCACGCAAGAGACAAATGGTGGTAAGTTTAAATCGGCTATTCACTAAAAAGTTTATAGGAATATTTTTCGAAAGCAGAGAATTTTTCTCTGCTTTTTGTTATAATAGTAAGGTTTCTTGAAAAAATAGATATATTTTAGGCAGATTGGTTTACAACTATAATAAGCTGTACTATAATTCAAATAGATATAAATCGGAATCATTCTGAATTAAAATAGGTGAGATGCTATGAATAATATATTAGAAATTGAAGGTTTAACATTCCGATACGAAGATCGGAATGTGTTAGAAAATATTAATTTGCAAGTTCCGAAGGGAGCTTTTTTAGGTTTAGTGGGACCGAATGGTTCAGGTAAATCAACTCTACTTAAGTGTTTATTAGGTGTTTTAAAGCCAAAAGAAGGAAGCATTCGCGTGTTTGGCGTTGATAGTAAGAAGTTTAAGGAATGGAACAAAGTTGGTTATGTATCCCAAAAGGCAAATAGTTTCAATTCTGGTTTTCCAGCAACTGTTTCTGAAGTTGTGTCAATGGGACTTGTTTCGAAAAAAGGGCTTTTTCGCTTTTTCACAAAAGAGGATAAGAAAAAGGTAGAAAAAGCAATTGCTGATGTAGGGATGAGTGAGTTTCAAGGTCGTAACATTGGAGAGCTTTCTGGTGGACAGCAACAGCGTGTATTTATTGCTCGTGCGCTCGTTAGTGATCCTGAATTGCTTATTTTGGACGAGCCTACTGTTGGAATCGATGTAAAAAATGTGGAAAGTTTTTACGAAATATTAGAGGATTTAAACAAAAGGCTCGGGATCACATTAATTCTTGTTACTCATGATATGGGAGCTGTTACTGAAAAAGTAACACATGTTGCATGCCTAAACCAACATCTACATTTCCATGGAAATGTAGAGAAGTTCCGAGAGTTAGAAGATGCAGAAATGTCCGTCTTATATGGACATCATGTTCATCGTTTAGAACACGAACATGAGCATCACGGGAGGATATAATGATACAAGATTTTTTACAATATGACTTTTTACGTAATTCTTTATACGCAGGTATTTTAATTGGACTTGTTGCACCGCTAATTGGTGTGTTTGTTGTTATTCGTCGTTTATCTCTTATTGCGGATGCATTAAGTCACGTGACGTTATCGGGTATTGCAGCAAGTTTATTACTTGAAAAAACCATTTTTACAGGTGGGTTTTTAAACCCCTTATATATGGGGATGATTTTCTCGATTGGTGGAGCGCTACTAATCGAAAAGTTACGAACTGTATATAAGCACTATCAAGAATTAGCAATTCCAATTATCCTTTCGGCAGGGATGGGGGTTGGAGTTATTTTCATTTCACTTGCAAATGGATTTAACACAGACTTATTTAGTTATTTATTTGGTAGTGTCAGTGCTGTAACAAGTACAGATTTAATTATTATTGGGATTGTAGCAATTGTTGTTGTTGCGACAATTATTTTATTATATAAAGAGCTGTTTCTATTATCATTCGATGAGGAATACGCAGTATCAACTGGTTTAAGAGCGAAATGGATTCACTTTATTTTCATTATATTAGTTGCTCTTGTCATTGCAGTATCAATGCGTGTAGTGGGGGTTCTTCTTGTATCATCATTAATGACGTTACCAGTTGCAGCAAGTATTCGTATTGCTAAAGGATTTAAACAAACAATTTTCTTTTCCATTTTATTCGGTGAAATTGCAGTAATTGGTGGAATGTTTGCTTCGTATCAACTTGATCTAGCGCCAGGTGGTACAATTGTTATGATAGCAGTTCTTATTTTAATCGGTGCGATTTTATGGAAGAAGAAAAAAACTGCATAAAGTAGGGATAGGTATGAATCTAACAGAAGCTTTACGCCTAATGAAAGAAAAAGGATACAAACATACTGGAAAAAGAGAAGAGATGCTCAGATTATTTGCAGCACATAATCGTTATTTAACTGCGAAAGACGTTTTAGAGCATATGAAGGACGATTATCCAGGACTTAGTTTTGATACGATTTATCGTAACTTAACAGTTTTTGCTGAGATTGGTGTTTTAGAACAAACGGAATTAAATGGTGAAAAACATTTTCGTTTTACTTGTTCTATTATGGAACATCATCATCATTTTATTTGTTTGGATTGTGGGGGAACGAAAGAGATTACTTCCTGCCCAATGGATTTTATGAATAAAGATTTTACCGGTTATGAAGTAACGGGTCATAAGTTTGAAATATATGGTCGTTGTCCAAAATGTGCAAAGTAAAAGCTCGTCGGTTAAACTGACGAGCTTTTTTACGTAGAAAAGAAGGTTGCTCACAAATATTGTGGCAACCTTCTTTTTATTGTTCTTGTGTCTCTTTTTCTTTTTCTTGCTCAGCAGCCATTTCAGCAGCAATTACGTCGATCTCTTTTTTCAGTTCTTCTACCATTGTTTCTTCTGGTACTTTACGAACGACTTGCCCTTTACGGAATAATAATCCCTCTCCACGTGCACCGGCAATACCGATATCAGCTTCACGAGCTTCACCAGGGCCATTTACAGCGCAACCAAGTACTGCAACTTTAATTGGTACTTGAAGTGTAGAGATGTATTCTTCCACTTCGTTAGCGATGCTAATTAAATCGATTTCAATACGACCACAAGTTGGACAAGAGATAAGTGTTGCTGCGTTAGACGCAAGACCGAATGATTTTAATAGTTCACGAGCAACTTTTACTTCTTCAACTGGATCAGCACTTAATGAAATACGTAGTGTATTTCCGATACCTTTATTTAAGATTGCTCCAAGACCAGCAGCACTTTTTACAGTTCCGGCAAACAATGTTCCGGACTCTGTAATACCTAAATGTAATGGATAATCAAAAGCACGAGCAGCTTTCTCGTATGCTTCAATTGCTAAGTTAACATCAGAGGCTTTCATAGATACGATAATATCGTGGAAATCTAAGTCCTCTAAAATTTTAATATGATGTAGCGCACTCTCAACCATACCATCTGCAGTTGGGTACCCGTACTTTTCTAAAATGTGACGCTCTAATGAACCAGCGTTTACACCAATACGGATTGGAATACCGCGCTCTTTTGCTGCATTTACAACAGCTTCTACTTTATGGCGACGACCAATGTTACCTGGATTGATACGTACTTTATCAATGCCGCCTTCAATTGCTTTTAAAGCAAGGCGATAATCAAAATGAATATCAGCAACAAGTGGAATGTTGATTTGTTTTTTTATATCAGCAATAGCATCTGCTGCGCGTTCATCTGGAACGGCAACGCGGACGACTTGACAGCCGGCTTCTTCTAAACGCTTAATTTCAGCAACTGTTGCTTCAACATCATGTGTTTTTGTTGTTGTCATACTTTGTATAATTAATTCATTATTACCACCGATTGTTAAATTACCGACTTTAACTGGACGTGTTTTTGTACGATGAGTCATTTCATTCACGAATAGATCGCTCTCCTTATAAAAGAAGTTTCTTATTTAGTCCCTCATATCAATGATAGTATACGTGATATAGGGCTATAGAAACCGAAGTACTCGGTTTCACTTTTACTATTGTATCAGCGCCTTTATGTAATTGACAAGGATTAAGTGATAGCTTATTGATATAAGGGGAATTTATAAGACTTTCCAATTTGTATTTTTGTAGCAGATGTACTTTTGTTTAATTGTTTAAAGTCGTCAATGACTTTTTCTATGGAAGGAATTTTTTTCTTGTTAATTTGTTCTGTAATAGAAAGAACTGTCTCACCAGTTTTTACTTCAATTGTTTTATAAGATACATCCGTTTCTTTTTCTGTTTTGTTCTCTTTATTTTGTTGACTGTCTGTGTTTTCTTTTTTAATCGTTTGAGCAGCAGTTGTTTTTTTATATGAACTTAACATCGGTAAAGTACCGATTTTTATATCGTAATAAAATATATAACCGAGAACAAGCACGAATAGGAATATACCTAATCTCTTCATATTCTTCACTCCTTTGCTAGGAATATATGCTTGTCCAAAAAAAAAATGCCTATTTAGGCATTTTTTTCGTTCTTATTTTTCTTTTGGTTTTGGAACTTCTTTAATCGTTAAGTACAGAACAATTAAAACAACTGCGATATAGATGAATGTTGATCCAGGTACGACAATCTTACATGCATCCATAATCATAAAGAAGATTGTTGGGATTGTGTAGCTGTATGCAGTTAGTGTCCAAACTTGTTTATAGGATAGTTTACGTTGACCGCTCATAGCAGAACCGATGAACGCAAGTAAAGTCACGCCTACAAAAGTGATGAATAATTGGAATAGGTACACTAAGAATCCAATAACAAATAATAAAATCGGATAAATATTATCGAATAAAGAAATAAATTCTTGTAGATCTTTTTTCTCAAGAGATGCACCTAACAAATCGTTATAAGAATACGTTTGTGTTTGACCATTTCCCATAGAGACTACTTTATCTTTTAAAACAAATAAACCTGTTTTATTTTGATATTTTTCTAGGTCTGTTGAATTTGGATCAAATACGAAAAGTGCATTTCCTTCTTCTTTTTCAATAGGTTGATCAATATCGGCTTTTAGTTCGCCATTTTCAATTTTAAAATCAGGTAAATCTTTATCGATGACTTGATTTACCATGCTTACACCATCTTGGATAAAACTACCGTACAAAAAAGTTCTTGGAATAGTAGTAATTAAGCAAAGTAGCATAATATACAAAATGGTTTTACCGATTTTTTGAAAACGGAATAGCGCCATATCTTTAGGCGAGTATATGCTTTTTACGAATTGGGTAAATATGGACATAGATTCACTTCCTTTATGTATGTATAAAATCATTGTAACGTAGTAATCTAGAGAATCTCAAGATATATTATATTTACATATAGTGGAGATAACTAAATTTCTTTTTATTAACTTTCTTCTTTTAAATAAGAAAAATACAATTGACACTTTTCTTTTCTATATGGTAAATTTATCTTACCTTTCTTAAAGGGCATATCCGATAGGAATTCCTTTATTTGATATGTTGTTACATACATAATTGTGGACCCTTAGCTCAGCTGGTTAGAGCAGACGGCTCATAACCGTCCGGTCGTAGGTTCGAGTCCTACAGGGTCCATATCCATTTCGCATGTTTATTATGTTAGCAGGAAGCTTCCTTGTAGAAGGAAGCTTTTTTACGGAATATATGAGCATTTTAATTGAAAAGAAGTGGGAATTTTGCTACTTTAATGATAGCAAGACAATGTGATTTATTTGTTTGCACCCTATGGCAATTAGGGTAGAATGAAGTTGTATGTCACTTAAGTGGCAATACATAAACTGGGAGGAATATAACAATGGCAAAACACGAATTACCAAATTTACCTTATGCGTATGATGCTTTAGAGCCTCACTTTGACAAAGAAACAATGAACATCCATCATACAAAACATCACAACACGTACATTACAAACTTAAACGCTGCTTTAGAAGGTCATGCAGAATTAGCTGACAAAAGCGTAGAAGAATTAGTTGCAAACTTAAACGAAGTACCAGAAGCAATCCGTACAGCAGTACGTAACAATGGTGGCGGACATGCTAACCATACATTCTTCTGGACAATCCTATCTCCAAACGGCGGAGGACAACCTGTAGGTGAACTTGCAACTGCAATTGAAGCAAAATTCGGTAGCTTCGATGCATTCAAAGAAGAATTCGCAAAAGCTGGCGCAACTCGCTTCGGTTCTGGTTGGGCTTGGTTAGTAGTAAACAATGGTGAGTTAGAAGTAACAAGCACTCCAAACCAAGATTCTCCTTTAACTGAAGGTAAAACGCCAGTTATCGGTTTAGATGTTTGGGAGCATGCTTACTACTTAAACTACCAAAACCGTCGTCCAGACTACATCGGTGCATTCTGGAACGTTGTAGATTGGAACGCTGCTGAAAAACGTTACCAAGAAGCAAAATAATCGTAATAAATATAGAAAAAGCTAGGGGAGAGCCCCTAGCTTTTTTCTATGCTTTCCTTTTACATAATTGGGCTTGTCTTTGGAAGACTAGAACATGAAGTAAAGGAGAGTTGTGTATGAAATGGAAACATATAATTGGTGACGTTGAAGTGAATCGGGATTTAGTGTTATTGCTCCTTATAGGAGGTTTATACACGCTCGCAATTTCTTTATCGAATACGTTTGTAAATATTTATTTATGGAAACAAACACAAAATTATGTGAATCTTGGCTTGTATAATTTAGCCAGCGTGGTATTACAGCCTCTCACATTTCTTGTAGGGGGGAAATTAGCGAAACGTATCGATCGCTCGATTTTATTACGAATAGGGGTAGGAACGCTCGCAATTTTTTTTATCGTTGTCTTAGTAGCAGGAAAAAGTGCTTCTCAGTATATTTTATTAATGGGGGCTCTTTTAGGAGTAGGATACGGTTTTTACTGGTTGGCTTTTAACTTATTGACATTTGAAATTACGGAACCAGAAACAAGAGATTTCTTTAATGGGTTTCTTGGACTTCTTACATCCTTCTCTGGAATGATCGGACCAATAGCAGCAGGATACACAATTTCACGTATGGAGAAATGGAGTGGTTATACTGTTATATTCTTTCTTTCATTAGTTCTATTTGCAATTGCTGTCGTCTTAAGCTTCTTTTTATCTAAAAGAGAATGTGAAGGGCGTTATGAAATCGTGCAAGTATTGAAAGAACGACGGATTGATAAAAATTGGGGAAAGATTACACGAGCTCATTTTTTCCAAGGATTGAGAGAAGGAACGTTTATTTTTGTCATTTCAGTATATGTTTATTTAGCAACTAATAGTGAGTTCGCATTAGGGAAATACAGTTTAGTGAACTCTGCTGTATCCTTTGTATGTTATTACTTAGTTGCTCGTATGTTAAAGAAGGAGTGGCGAAAAAAAGCAATTTTACTTGGAGGCATTATTTTATATGCTGTCGTCTTTTTAGTTATTTTCAATGTTACATACACGAAATTACTTATTTATGCGGCATGTATTGCAATTGCATATCCTATTTTACTTGTTCCGTACGGATCAATGACATATGACGTAATTGGTAGAGCAAAAAATGCGAGAGAATGGCGTGTGGAATATGTCGTTGTTCGGGAGCTGTGGTTAAACGCCGGAAGAATCTGTTCCATTTTAAGTTTTTTATGTGCTGTACTATTCTTTCCACCTGAAAAAAGTTTACCTTACTTATTATGTATTTTAGGTGCTGGACATTTTCTTATTTATTTTGCAGTTAAAAATGTCAAATATGATGAGGGAAATGCGAGTAAAACAAGTGTTGTAACGCAAGGGAACGCGCAAAACCAAACTGAACCAGAAGGTTAACTTCTCGTTTGTTTTATGCTAGAATAGAAAAAGATGTAAGACAGCAGTGAGGACACCTGTATGAAGGTGTCCCTTTCACATTACATAGCTGTTGGTAGAGGGGGTTTGTATGAGCAAGAAGCAGAAGCAAAATAAGAAAAAGACCCACGTTCCTTTTCGATTAAACGTGTTGTTTTTCTGCGTGTTTTTAATGTTCTCCGCGGTTATTGTAAGGCTCGGATATGTACAAATTGTTCGCGGTGAAGAATATAAGAATGAAGTGGAGAAGAAAGAAAACTCAACGATAAGTAATCCTGTACCGCGTGGGAAAATATTTGACCGTTATGGGCGACCTGTAGTAGATAATGCAGCCGTTCGTACTATTACATTTACAAAAATGAAAGGATCAACTGCAGAAGATCGCTTAGAAACAGCGAAAAAGCTAGCAGATTTGATTGAAGTACCGACAGATAAATTAACAGATCGTGATAAAAAAGATTATTGGCTTGCTATGCATAAAGAGGAAGCTAAAGAAAAAGTTACGAATAAAGATCGTCAAGAGTTTAAAGATAAAAAAATTGATGATAAAGAATTAGACGAGCGTCAGCGAAGTCGTGTAACAGAAGAAGAGATTAATCAATTATCCGCAAAAGATCTAGAAATACTCGCGATTAAGAGTAAGATGGACGGCGGATATGCAATGACACCTCAAGTTATTAAAAAGGATGCTACAGAAAAGGAATATTCGATTATTAGTGAAAACCTAGCAGCATTACCAGGTGTAGATACGAATGTTGATTGGGAGCGAAAATATACGTACGATGATTTATTCCGAAGTGTACTTGGTGGGGTGTCGACATCTGATGAAGGCTTACCGAGAGAAAGACTAGATTACTATCTTGTTCGTGATTATAATCGAAATGACCGAGTAGGAAAAAGTTATCTTGAACAACAGTATGAAGATAGCCTGCACGGTACGAAAGCAGAAGTTAGAAATGTTACAGATAAAAACGGTAATATTTTAGAAACGATTAATGTATCAAAAGGACAAAGTGGTAATGACCTGAACTTAACAATTGATATGGAATTACAAAAGCGCGTGGAAGATATTCTTGCGAAGAATTTAATGGGGTTTAAAGGAAGCGAACCTCTTTTAGATCGCGCATTTGTTGTAATGATGAACCCAAAAAATGGTGAAGTTTTATCTATGGCGGGGAAACAATTAGTTAACGAAGATGGCCAAACGAAAGTAAATGACTTTGCATTAGGTACCATGACAAGTTCTTATCCGATGGGATCAACTGTAAAAGGTGCAACAGTACTTACTGGATATCAAACTGGTGCGATTCAACCAGGGGCAGTACAATTGGATGAACCAATTAAATTAAAAGGTACACCTACGAAGTCGTCTTGGAAAACGATGGGATACATTAATGACCTTACAGCTTTAAAAATGTCTTCTAACGTTTATATGTTTAAAACAGCGATGAATATCGCCGGTGTTCCATATGTGAGAGGTGGTACGTTAGATATACCTCAAAAAGCATTTGATACGATGCGTTATTATTTCGGACAGTTTGGACTTGGTGTAAAAACAGGAATTGATTTACCGAATGAATCTGCTGGTCAGAAGGGTAAGAGTAGTCAACCAGGTTTCTTACTAGATTTATCAATTGGACAGTATGATACGTATACACCGCTTCAATTAGCGCAATATATTTCGACGATTGCCAATGGTGGATATCGTATGCAACCACAAGTTGTAAAAGAAATTCGTCAACCGGCAGTGAAACCAGATGAAGTTGGGAAAGTTGTTCAATCTATGGAACCGAAAGTATTAAATCGTATTGATATGCCGGAATCGCAAATTAAACGTGTTCAAGAAGGATTTAGACAAGTGTATAATGATTCAGGTGGTACAGCTACAAAGTACTTTACAGGTGCAAAATATAAAGCTGCTGGGAAAACTGGTACAGCGCAAACTGTGTATGGTGGAGATAAAGAGATTGGTAGAAATGCAAAAGGTGAACGTGTGGAAACATATAACTTAACATTAGTAGGTTATGCGCCACTTGAAGATCCAGAAGTAGCATTCTCTGTTGTCGTTCCATGGGTACATGATGATAAGACTGGTATTAATGGATATATTGGTCGTGAAATTATGGACGCTTACTTTGATTTGAAAAACAAAGAAGTAAATGGTGAAGCTCCAAAAGATGATAAAGACAATAAAAATAAAGAGCAAGATGATGAATAAAAAAGTTGTAAAAAAGCACACTATCTGAAAAGATAGTGGGCTTTTTTTTATGGTTTATGCATATCGTGTAATAAATGTGGACAAGTATACAACATTGAAAAAACGCGGCCGTATAAATGATACTTGTATATGATGGGATAGGAGATAACTGTTTTATAGGGAAATCATCAGAGGAAATGAATAGCTACTACTGAATTAAAATTGTATCGTATGTTGATTTTTGTGGAACTTTACAAAACTTTTACAAACAATTAAAACCGAATTAATAGTTTAGCAGTATTCTTATATCTGTAATCCTGTTATTTCCGGTTACTTCTAGGAGGAAGAACACGTGAAATGGATGCGTACACCGATTAAGATTTTCGTATTATCAATATGGTTCCTCTGTTTTGAAATGTCTACTGCATTTGCTTTAAATGATACGGGAGAAGTGAGAGTTGATGGATCCTCAACGGTTTTTCCTATTATAGAAGCAGTAGCGGAGGAATATACAAAGGTGGATCCAGACGTGAAAATTTCCATCAGTATTTCTGGAACTGGGGGAGGATTTAATCGTTTCAGTAAAGGAGAAGTAGATATAAATAATGCTTCGAGAGTAATGAAACAAGTCGAGAAAAATGAAATGAAGAAAAACTCTATTCAGTTCACACCTTTTGAGGTTGCTAACGACGGTCTTACGATTGTTGTGAATCGCCATAATACATGGATAGACGATATGTCAGTAGACGAGTTACGACTACTTTGGAGTGAAGATGGAAGAGAGAAGCGATGGTCACAAATTCATTCAACATGGCCACGTGAACAAGTGAAGTTTTATGCACCAGGCGTAGACTCTGGTACGTATGATTATTTTCAAAATGTCATCTTACAAAATCATCGCATTGTAAAAAAAGTCTCTTTGTCTGAAGATGATCAAGTTATTATGCAAGGGGTAATGAATGATAAACATGCCATTGCTTTTGTAGGATATGCTTATTATATGGCTAATCGAGATAAGGTGAAAGCAATAAAAGTAAATGGTGTATTTCCGACGAAAGAGACCATTCAATCAGGTAAGTATAAGCCGTTATCTAGGCCGCTACTTGCTTATGTGAATAATGCATCTATCCGAAATAAAATGAATGTAGCAAACTATGTTGAGTTTATGATTCAGCATGTCGGTAACCTCGCTGAAGAGGTCGGGTATGTAAAATTACGAAAAGAAAAATACAATGAACAGCTGCGTATGTTAACAGAAATAAAAAGGTAATGTCGGGGTGGAAAGGGGTTTTCATCTTTGGCTCATAATGACAAAAGTCAAATTACATTTTCTGTACAACATTTGATTGAAAGAAATATAAAGCAAAGAAAAAAAACGCAGCGAATCAATCGAATAGTGCCTTTATTACTAAAAATAATTGCTAGCGTTTCTATTGTGACGACACTTGGAATTGTTTTTACGCTCTCTAATGAAACAATCATGTTTTTTCAAAAAATATCATTATACTCCTTTTTGACGGAGAAAGAATGGTTACCATTTTTTGAAGATCCTAAATTCGGTATATTACCACTTATATGTGGAACGTTCCTTGTAACAGCAATTGCTATGTTTGTAGCAATTCCTATCGGTTTAGCGTGTGCCGTATTTTTAAGCGAATATGCTTCAAATGGTGCACGGAAAATATTAAAGCCGATGTTAGAGCTATTAGCAGGTATCCCGACAATTGTATATGGTTTTTTTGCATTAACAATTGTTACGCCGCTTTTACAAAGGCTTATACCAGATTTACAGTTTTTTAATGCGATTAGTCCAGGAATCGTTATCGGATTTATGATGATGCCTACAGTTGCATCTCTATCTGAAGACGCGATGAGAGCTGTGGCGAAAGGGACGAAAGAAGCTTCATTAGCACTCGGAGCGACGCGGTTTGAAATGGTAAAACAAGTGGTGTTTCCGTCCGCTTTTACAGGGATTATGGCAGCGATTATATTAGCGGCTTCTCGTGCAATTGGTGAAACGATGATTGTTGTAATTGCAGCAGGATCCACACCGAATGTATCGCTTGATCCAACACATTCTATTCAAACGTTAACAGCCTATATTGTGCAAGTAAGTTTAGGTGATGCTCCGCATGGAACGATTACGTATTACAGCATGTATGCTGTAGGTGCAACGTTATTTTTGTTTACTTTTATTATGAACATCATTTCGCAGTCTATTATGCGCCGTTTTAGGAGGATGACATAATATGCGAATGTTGAATCATAAAAAAATACAAAAAAACATGGCATCACGCTTTTTAAAAGATCGAATTTACAAATTGTTATTTTATATAGCAATTTTATTTTCAATGGTAATTTTGTTTTTGTTACTTTTTCAAATTGTTGAAAAAGGTATAAGTTATCTTTCAATAAATTTCTTTACAAATTTCGCTTCACGTAATCCGAAAGAAGCTGGTATTGCTGCAGCTTTGTCAGGGACAATATTATTTATGAGTATTGTTATACCTGTTTCTTTTATATTTGGAGTTGGAACAGCGCTTTATTTAGAGCAATATGCGAAGGAATCTCTATTTAAAAAAATAATAGAGATTAATAATCAAACGTTAGCAGGAGTACCATCCGTTGTATTTGGATTGCTTGGTTTAACTATTTTTGTATATGCTCTTCATTTAGGAGAGAGTATAGTTGCAGCAGCACTGACGATGAGTTTACTCGTTTTACCAACAGTTGTTGTGGCGAGTCAAGAAGCAATTCGATCAGTACCAAGTGTATTATTAGAGGGTTCTTACGGATTAGGTGCTACGAAGTGGCAAACGATGTATCAAATTGTATTGCCATATGCTTTCCCAGGGATTATAACGGGCTGTACGTTAGCGATATCAAGAGCAATTGGAGAAGCTGCACCACTATTAGTTATTGGGGCACTTGCGTTTGCAAATTATGTTCCATTTAGTATGTTTGATAGATTTACAGTTCTACCAATTCAAATTTTTAATTGGATGAGTAGGCCACAAGAAGAATTTCAGTATGTAGCAGCAGCTGGGATGATTGTTTTGTTAGGTTTGTTGCTATTTATTAATATATTTGTTTTATGGTTACGAAATCGAAAATAAGTTGGAAGTGGATGAAAGGGGAATTCAAATGGTAGCAACAGTAGTAAATGTACAGGTGAAAAACGAAGAGAAAATCGAGACTGCGCCAAAGAAGGTAGTATTTGATACGAAAAACTTAAATTTATGGTATGGGGAAGACCATGCTTTAAAAGATATTAATTTAAGTATTCATGAGAATGAAGTTACAGCCATTATCGGTCCAAGTGGCTGTGGTAAATCAACTTATTTAAAAACATTAAATCGCATGGTAGAGTTAGTACCGATCGTTCGAACTACAGGTGTAATTGAGTATAGAGAACGCAATATATTTGATAAATCATATCCAGTTGAAGAATTAAGAACACATGTAGGAATGGTGTTCCAAAAGCCAAATCCATTTCCAAAATCTATTTATGAGAATGTAGCATACGGTCCAAAAATCCATGGTATTCGTGACAAAAAGACATTAGATGAAATTGTTGAAAAAAGTTTACGTGGAGCAGCGATTTGGGATGAGTTAAAAGATCGTTTGCACGATAATGCATACGGTTTATCTGGTGGACAGCAACAGCGTCTATGCATCGCGCGCTGCTTAGCTATTGAGCCAGACGTTATTTTAATGGATGAGCCAACATCGGCATTAGATCCAATTTCAACATTAAAAGTAGAAGAATTAATTCAAGAGCTAAAGAAAGATTTTAGTATTGTTATCGTAACGCATAATATGCAACAAGCAGCGCGTATTTCAGACAAAACAGCTTTCTTCTTAAGCGGGGAAGTTGTGGAGTATACAGATACAAACAAATTATTTACGACTCCTTCAGATAAGCGTACAGAAGATTATATTACAGGTCGATTTGGTTGATATCGTTTCAAAGCTAAGAGCAAATGCCCTCTTAACAGAGGGCATTTCTTATTTTATCTTACTGTTAATAGAGAAGTAATACTTCTCCTTATCTTAAGGTTTATTACAAGCATAAAAGCCCGATTGATGAGGGTTGATTAAAGTTTCACTTTTATATAATGGCACATAATATTGAGGGGGAAGAAAAATGGTAAGAGAACAGTTTCAAGGTGATTTAAAAGCGTTACAGCAAAAGGTGATCGAGCTTGGAGAATTAGCAAATGCGGCTTTATTGATTGCTATGGAAGGTCTGCATACAAGGGATGTAGAGAAAGCGTTAGAGGTCATTGATGGTGATTACCGCATGGATAATTTAGAAGAGGAAATAAACGATCTTGCGCTTATGCTCATTACGAAGCAGCAACCTGTAGCAAGTGACTTAAGAAGGATTTTTATTTCAATTAAAACAGCGACAGATTTAGAGCGTATTGCAGATCATGCTGTTAATATTGCAAAGGCTACAATTCGTCTTGGGGAAAAAGAAGTGGCTGTTAGTTTGCACAACCTGGATGAAATGTTTGCGGTTGCAAATGAGATGTTGCATTTAGCGTTAGAAGCATATGAACAAGAAAATTTAACTTTTGCGAAACAAATTGCTGAAATGGATGATTCCGTTGATGAAATATATGGAAAAGCAATTCGTGAGTTTATATCTTCGGTTCCGGAACAACCAGAAGCAATTACGCAAATTACACAATTATCATTTGTCGCGAGATATATTGAGCGTGTAGCAGATCATATTACAAATATTGCTGAAAATGTCTTTTATTTAGTAAAAGGAAAGCATTATTTATTGAATGAGTAGGAATTAAAGTAGGTGATGGGAAATCACCTGCTTTTTTTAGTCAAAACATGACAAAAAAAGCTCGTTGTTTCCTTTAGTTTATGATGATAAGATGTATCATAATGTAATGGAAAAATTAGTATATATGTTGGTCGTTAATAAGTATTATTTAACAATTAATAGTAAGCGCTTTCCTGTTGTTTGAAATGTACGTTTTTATAGGTGAGAAATTTAATTATATGGTCTTCTAAATGAGGATTTGTTTAACTAATCAAGTTTATGCAGCTAGTTCATGTGGGATAGGGAATATACATATGGTATATGGAGTTACTGAACATTATATAAGTGGAGGCTGAAGTATATGAAGGGGGTTATTTTAGCTGGAGGAAAAGGAAGACGCCTTAGACCATTAACATGTAATACTCCAAAGCCGATGTTACCATTATTAGAAAAACCAGTTTTAGAATATAATATTGAGTTATTACGTCAGCATGGTATTCGTGAAATTGCAATTACTGTTCAATATATGAGTACGACCATTAAGCAATATTTTGGTGACGGTAGTAAATGGGGAGTTAACTTGTATTATTTTGAAGACTCTCCTCCGCTTGGCACAGCAGGGAGTATTAAACAAGCAGAACAATTTTTAGATGAAACATTTGTTGTGATAAGCGGGGATGCATTAACTGACTTTCAATTATCAGAAGGAATTAGGTTTCATGAACAAAAGAAAAGAATGGTAACAATGTTTGTGAAAGAAGTAGAAAATCCACTCTCATTTGGTTTGGTTGTAATGAATAAAGACCAGGAGGTTACACGATATATAGAAAAGCCGGGCTGGAATGAGGTAGTATCTAATGTTGTGAATACAGGCATATATATTATGGAGCCAGAAATCTTTTCTTACATACCGCCTAGACAATTTTTTGATTTCAGTCATGATGTGTTTCCGTTATTGGCAAACAAAAATGTATTATTCGCATATTTGTCAGAAGGTTATTGGTTAGATATCGGCACATTTAATCAATATCGACAAGCACAATTTGATTTGTTAACGAAAAAGTTACAAGTACCTATTCCTTATACGGAAGTATTACCGATGGTATGGATGGGAGAAGGGGTGACGATTGGTAAAGGGACGAAAATTCATGGCCCCTCTTTTATTGGAGAAGGAGTAAAGATTGGTACAGGAGCTGTAATTGAGCCATATTCTATTATTGGGAAAAATAGTATCGTTTCAAGTTATTCTCATCTTCAAAAAAGTATTGTTTTTGCGAATGCCCACATTGGGAAGTATTGTGAACTATTAGAAACGACAATAGGAGAGCGTACAATAGTTGAAGATGATGTTACACTGTTTCAAAAAAGCGTTGTAGCGGATCACTGTCATATCGGGAGAAGTACGGTAATTAAGCAAAAAGGAAAAGTATGGCCTTATAAGGCGATTGATAGTCATTCGATAGTAGGAGCGGCTGGTATTCAAGAGAGTGAAATGAGTGCAGGGTGGTTACAAAAAAGCCGCATTGTAGGAAGAGGGAATGTTGAAATTACTCCTCAGTTTATCGTAAAGATTGCGATGGCGTATGGTTCTCTTTTTACAAAAGGAGAAAGTATATTAATTGGAAGTCAAGAAAATATAGAAACAACCTCTTATAAAAATTTATTTTTACATGCTATTCATGGTATAGGGATTCATACGATGGAATGTAAAGAAATGAACGAGTCACTTTTTCAATATAGTGTTCATCATTTGCAATGTGCAGGTGGTGTTTTCATTCAAGTGGAGAATGAGAATGAGATTGTTATAAAGTTATACGGTCAAGCTGGCATGCCGTTAACGTATAAGCAGCAAAAAGAGATAGAACAAGTATATATGTCCGAATTGTTTTATTACGTGCATGAGAAAGAAATGGGGCGTAATAAGCTCGCTCATGTTTCTATGAATGAGTATATAGAAGTTATATTGGAGCATATTGATATCGAGAAAATACAGATGCAGAAGTTTCATCTTCTTATTAATAAGAGAAATGATACGTTGCAACATTTACTCATGCTCTTTCTGCAAAGACTTGGTTGTACAGTTACATGGATTTATGCAAGCGAACAAAAAGATCATGTGAAAGCTTTGATGAAATCAAGTAAAGCGAATATGGCTCTTATGTTTTCTGAGCAAGGAAATCATTTCGAGTTATACGATAAACATAGTAATATTTACCAGGGGACAGATTTGGAAGAGGTAGATATTCCAGATTTCTTACTCGAATCGACAGGAAATATTTACCCAATGTCTTTGAAGTTAGGAGAATGTTATCTTCTATTTTATACGCAGGATGAAAGAAAGTCGTTTCAAGTAAGGTGGAAGCGAGATATTTTATATCGGATTGGAAAATTATTTGAGCTAATAGCATTGCAAGGAAAAACGTTCCTCAGCATAGTAGAGCAATCACCTCCGCTCTATTTACTTTATGATGAAGTGGTATGTTCATGGAATGAAAAAGGGGAAATTATGAGGAAATTATTGGATGATATAGAAAGGAAGGGAGAAGGTATATTTGAAGGAGTACAGTTCAAATATACTGAAAAAGAGTGGTCTTATATCGTTTCTGACACAAAACAACCAAAATTTTTGGTGTATTCACATGCTAGAAACCCAGTAATAGCAAGGGAAAACATGAAAAATCTTATAGAAAAAATTAGACAATATCAAAAGGTGTAGAATTTTTATTTTAAAAGTGGTATTATAGTATAGTCTGATTTAAGTTATTAGTACTGGAGGGAAATAAGAATGCGTGTGAATATTACTCTAGCATGTACAGAATGCGGAGATCGTAACTATATCTCAAAGAAAAATAAACGTAACAACGCTGAGCGTATCGAGCTTAAAAAGTATTGCAAGCGTGACAAGAAGTCTACGTTACACCGTGAAACAAAGTAAGCAGTAGGAATATTTTCCTACTGTTTCTTTTTTTATTCGATTCTTATGTTAAAAGTGATACACTATCAGCATAGAGTAAAGTGTCACTGTAAGGGGGAGAATGTGTGAAAGCAGAGAAAGTGCGTTTACGTAAACAAATAATAGAACACATGAATTCTTTATCAGAAGAACAGTATACAACTTTATCAGAACAGATTGCATTTTCGTTGTATGCGCAAAAAGAGTGGGTTGAAGCTAAAACAATTGGAATTACTCTTTCAATGGAAAATGAAGTGAATACATATCCTATTATTGAAAAAGCTTGGGAAGAAGGAAAGAAAGTTGTAGTTCCTAAGTGTAATAAAGGAACAAGAACGATGTCCTTCCGGCAAATTAATAATTTTGATCAATTAGAAACGGTGTATATGAATTTACGTGAACCGATTCCTGGGCTTACGGAAGAAGTGAATATGGATGAAATTGATCTTCAAATTGTCCCAGGCGTAGCTTATACAGAACGAGGAGAGCGAATTGGGTACGGCGGTGGCTATTATGATCGTTATCTCGTGTATTATAAAGGGAGAACGCTATCATTAGCGTATGATTTTCAAATGGTAAAACACATTCCGGTAGAGCCATTTGATAAAAACATAGAAAAAATTATTACAGAAAAAGGAACAATGCTTACAAATAAGCTTGTATAGACAAATAAAAATTGACGAGACTTTTTCTTCTTGATTATAATAAAATATGTGAACGTTTTCTTATTATAATTTTTTATAGTAAGTGAGCATAGAGGGTGATGAAATGGTATCCATTTATGATATTCAGCAATTGCTAAAGAAATTTGGTACGATTATTTATACGGGAGATCGAATTGCAGATTTACAATTAATGCAAGATGAATTGCGTGAATTAAATCAATCACAGCTAATCGATCCACAAGACTATCAAACAGCTTTATTTTTATTGAAGCAAGAAATTCAAAAAGAGCTAAATAAGAATTAGATAAAGGTAGGTAAGCAACATGGAAGAGAAATGGTTAGTTGGTGTTGACCTTGGTGGTACAACGATTAAATTAGCATTTATTAATGTATACGGTGAAATTTTACATAAGTGGGAAATCCCTACGAATACAGGTGAGCAAGGAAAACATATTACACTTGATGTTGCGAAAGCAATTGATAAAAAGCTAGAAGAATTAGGCGAATTGAAGAGCAAGTTAATTGGTATTGGTATGGGAGCTCCTGGTCCTGTACATGTGGCGTCTGGAATGATTTATGAAGCGGTTAATTTAGGGTGGAAAAACTATCCGCTAAAAGATTTATTAGAAGTAGAAACAGGATTACCTGTTGTTATTGATAATGATGCAAACTTAGCAGCGCTTGGTGAAATGTGGAAAGGTGCTGGTGAAGGTGCAAAAGATTTAATCTGTATGACACTTGGTACGGGCGTTGGTGGTGGTGTAATCGCCAATGGTGAGATTGTACACGGCGTGAGTGGTGCTGCTGGTGAGATTGGACATATTACAGTCGTTACAGAAAATGCTTTCCCATGTAATTGCGGAAAGTCTGGTTGCTTAGAAACAGTAGCATCTGCGACAGGTATTGTACGTGTTGCTATGCAAAAAATACAAGAGACTAATAAAGAGAGCATGTTGCGTTCTATGTTAGCCGAAGAAGGACGTATTACATCAAAAGATGTCTTTGAAGCACTTGGACAAGGTGATGAATTAGCAGGTGAAGTAGTAGAAAAAGTAGCTTCTTATTTAGGATTAGCTGTAGCGAACCTTTCTAGTACATTGAACCCAGAGAAAATTGTTATTGGTGGAGGCGTGTCTAAAGCTGGAGATGCGCTATTAGAACCAATTCAACGCTATTTCGAGCAATATGCTTTCTCACGTGCTGTAAAGAGCACGAAGTTAGCTATTGCAACACTTGGTAATGATGCAGGTGTTATCGGAGGAGCTTGGCTTGTAAAAAAGCACAAATACGAAGCGAAGATGATATAAGTTGTGAAATATGAAAAGAGGAAGGGGGAACCCTTCCTCTTTTTTGTGTGAAATCTCGATGAAGAATAAAGTGTAAACGAATTAAGCTGCTGGTGGATACCCGTTATATAGAACAGTCATGATCGTAAACCATCCGAAAACGAGTACAGTTGCAATTGCAAAGCCGCTCGCGAAAAAGTTTTTTTCACGAAGTGTTCTAAGCGTAGCAAATACAGCTAACAGAGTGACAAGTGTAAAAATAATAACAAGGCCCATACAATATCCTCCTCTGTCTACCCATTTCTTATTATGAGTTTTTGGAATATTTACTCTTTTATATTGTACATGTTTTAAAAATGATTGTCGAGATAGCATCCTTTCTTTTCCTCAGAGAAAGAAATGTTGTATCATTAAAAGTAAGTTTAATAACTGGAGGAGATTTTCATATGAAATGGATACAAATGCCGTTAGGCCCATTACAAACAAATGCTTATATTTTAATGAACGATCAAAAAGAGTGCATTATCTTTGACCCTGGTCATGAAGGTGAAAAGCTCGTTACATATGTACAAGAAGAACAATTAAAACCATTAGCTGTTTTATTAACACATGCTCACTTTGATCATATCGGTGCTGTTGATGCGGTAAGAGACACTTTTCATATTCCTGTGTACGTACATAAAGAAGAAGCAGATTGGTTAGGAGATGCAACTGTAAACGGCTCTCAAATTTTTATGATGAACCGCAGTATTACAGCAAAACCAGCGGATCATATTATTGATGCAGAAGGTACATTAACAATTGGATCATTTAATTTTGAAATTTTTGAGACACCAGGACATTCTCCAGGAAGTATTTCTTATTATAGTAAAGAGGCGAATGCTGTATTCTCAGGAGATGTATTGTTCCAAATGAGCATTGGAAGAACAGATTTACCTGGTGGAAGTTTCGCTGAATTAATTGGAAGTATTGAAGAGAAATTATTTGTATTACCAGATGAAACAGCGGTTTTATGTGGACATGGTCCAGAAACAAGCATTGGCTTTGAAAAAGAAAATAATCCGTTTTTACAATAAGGAGTCATTATGGGAATGGAGCTCATTTTAAGAGAATGGATGGGGAAAGAAAAGGATTATTCAATTTCATATAGTACGTATATGAACCTTGTATTGTATACAGAAGGTCATGGATATTATATGAAAGAACGTGAAAAGATTGGAAGACAAGGGGATTTTTTTACAAGTAGCAACGTATCCTCTGTGTTTGCAAAAACTTTTGCTAAACTTTTTATTCGTCTTGTTGAAAATGGTGAAGTTGCTCCGAATATTTGTGAAATTGGCGGAGGAACAGGGAAGTTTGCCTATGATGTTTTACAAGAATGGAAGCAATTATCTCCAAAAACCTTTATTGATTTAAACTATTCAATGATTGAAGTGAGCCCCTTTCATAGAAAATTACAGCAGGAGCACCTTGGCTCATTTTCTAATGTATCGTACTATACCTCCTATAGTGAAATGGGAGATTCTTTCGAGGGAATTCTTTTTTCGAATGAGTTGTTTGATGCATTTCCTGTTGAAATAATTGAGAAAAGAAATGGTATGTTGTATGAAGTACGTATTACATATACAGAGGAAGGAAGCCTTTCAGAAGTATGTAGGCCGTTAGATAAAAGAATTGGTCGCTATTTATTGAAATATAATATTCATATTGCTGAAGGGCAACGTTTTGAAGTACCAATTGTGATGGAGGAGTATATAAAAGAAATTGCGAAATGGTTTCAAAAAGGTATATGTATTACAGTTGATTACGGATACACAAAAGAAGAATGGATGCATCCAGCACACCGTGAAGGAAGTTTGCGAGGGTATTATCAGCATAAGCTAATACGTAACCCACTAGCGCATCCAGGTGAAATGGATCTTACTACTCATATTCATTGGGACGAGCTAAAGGAGATGTTTAGTATGCAAGGAATGAATGCAGTATGGCATAAGAAACAATCTGAGTTCTTGTTAGCTGCAGGGATATTAGAACAGCTTACGAGCCATCAAGATACGAATCCTTTTTCTGAAACGCAAAAACAAAATCGAGCTGTTCGTTCTATGATTTTGAATGGAGGAGTAGGGAGTGCATTTGATGTTGTTATACATACAAAAGATATGCAACATTTACATTTGGATCGGTATGTAACAATATAAAAAACAAGACACAGTATATACTGTGTCTTGTTTTTTAATACGACTTATGTAGTATTATATATTTCCTCTCATGATATATATTTATATTAAAGATATGAGATGAAAAATATAGAATACGTTCTTTTTCTTCGATTATTAGTCCCTAACCTAATAATACGCGAACGAGTTGAATGATTGTTTCATTCTCTACTTTGTAATAAATTTCTAATCCTTTTCTTTCACTAGAAACGATTTTAGCGCTTTTTAATTTTGCTAAATGCTGTGAAATTGTAGATTGTGGCATGTTTAAGCCAGTATACATTGTAGAAACGTTGCTTGGACCGCGCTCGATTAATCCTTTTACGATACATAAACGAACAGGATGAGCTAGCACTTTTAATAATTCTGCATTACTTTCATATAGTTCTAATTCTTTTTGAAAGGTTTCTAACATGTTCTTTTCCACCTCCGTGTGAGCTATTATACCATACTATACATACCAAAAATTTAAAGAAAAGAAAATAGTTGTTGCAGAAAAAAAGTCTTAAAGTAAAGAAATTGTAAGAAAAGAGACCCTGATGTAAATAAAATAGGTAAATTAGCATGTTTTTGTAAAATGACATTTTTGGGTGAAAATTTCGATGCGTTTTAAAAATTGAAAGATATAGATATATTTGTAACACAATTTTATCATGATTTTCTTATTCTTTCAAATGAATATACGAAATTTTTAAAATAATATGATAAAGGAATTATAATGATATATATAGAATATAAAACAGGTTAAAAGAAAAGAAGCTGAATGTAATTCGCTTCTTTATGGTGATAATGAAATATTTGATTACGGCTGATAAATCTTAGGATGATCAATTCATTAGTCATTTATTCTAAAATTCATCTTTTAGCAACGTTAAAAATCTGTGATTCCATATGTTCTCATAAAAATCAATTGTCTCTTTTGCGGACATAAAAGGATTATTCAACGTAGAGGTTGTTTTCTGTACCATAAAGTTTTCGTATCCTAGTCCGTGGGCAAACTTAATCGTAGCATCCATACAGTACTCTGTTTGGGCGCCACAAAATTCAATGCAATTTACAGATAATCGATCTAAAATTTCTTTTAAGTTTGTTTTATAAAATGAATTTGCATGTGTTTTTCTTACAAAAAAATCTTGTTCTTGAACATCTAGATCGGTATGAATAGCCCAAAGTTCTTTCTCGGGTACTAAATCATCATCACAATGTTGAACAAAAAGGATTGGTTTATTTAATTTTCTGTATGAATAAATTCTTTTATTTACTTTTGTTAGTAAGTTCTGTAAATCAAATAAATGCTCCTCGCTATAACATACGCCATTTTGTAAATCGATAACGATTAAAATATCTGAACAAGTATCCATTATTTTCACCCCTTTTTATTTCTTAATATATCAATTAATCCATTATTTAGAAATAGATGATATACTTTTATTTTTTTATGGACTATAAGAAAAGAAGAAATTCAAATGAATATAACTAAAACGCAGAAAAAGAAGATATGAAAACCTAATCTCATATCTTCTTTTTCTCTATGCATTTACAGGTTCTTCTACATAAGAAAGGGCATTTTCAAAATCGGATATTAAATCGTTAACATTTTCAAGACCGACTGATAACCGAAGTAATGAATTAGAGATTCCTCTTTCATCACGAGCTTCTTGCGACAGTGCTGCATGTGACATTTTTGCTGGATAAGAAAGAATTGACTCTACAGCTCCTAAACTAACTGCAAAAACTGGTAATCTTACTTTTGATAAAAATTGGCGGAGTGCATCTTCTGACTGCAAAGTAAACGATAAGACCGCTCCAGCTGATGTTGCTTGAGATTGTTGAATATCAAATCCGAGATGTGTTTGTAATCCCGGATAATAGACATTTTGTACTTTAGCATGCTCTTGTAAATAATGTGCAATTTTATTCGCATTTTTAGCTGAATGCTCGAGGCGTACATGCAATGTTTTTAGACCGCGAAGTACGAGAGAACAATCTTGAGATCCTAAAATAGCACCGAATGCATTTTGTAAAAATCCAAGCTTTTGAGCGAGTTCTGCATCCTTTACTACTGCTAATCCGGCAGTAACATCACTATGACCAGCAATAAATTTTGTAGCACTATGAAGAACGACATCAGCTCCAAGTTCAAGTGGTTTTTGGAATAGTGGTGTCAAAAATGTATTATCAACAAAAGTAAGAGCGCCAATAGATTTTGCGAGTTTAGAAACCTCGCGAATATCTGTCACTTTTAAAAGTGGATTAGAAGGTGTTTCTACATAAAAGAGCTTTGTATTTGGTTTCATGTTTTGTTTTATTTCTTCTAAATTGGTCATATCAACAAATGTATGTGAAACACCGTAACGGGAGAGTACCTCAGTTATCACTCGGTAAGTGCCTCCGTACACATCTTCTGAAATGAGTACGTGATCACCTTGTGAAAGAAGGAGGAATGCAGTGGAAATCGCTGCAATGCCTGATGCAAAGGCGAATCCTTTTGTTCCGCCTTCTAATAAAGCAATGATATCTTCAAGAGCTTCACGAGTTGGATTTCCTGACCTGCTATAGTCATATTTTCCGAACGTATCTACATCAAACTGGTGAAAAGTTGATGTGTTATAAATAGGAACGTTCACAGCGCCTGTTTGCGAGTCATGTTTATATTGGTTGTGTAGTAAGAGTGTATCTATAGAATAGCTCATATTCTTACACCTTCTTTTACGAGTTTAATGGCTTGCTTTAAGTCTTGAATTAAATCGTTACTATTTTCAATGCCAACTGAGAATCGAAGAAGACGATTGCATACGCCGTTTGCTGTTCTAATTTCTTCAGGAATATCAGCATGTGTTTGCGTTGCTGGATAAGTCATTAAACTTTCTACACCACCAAGACTTTCGGCAAATGTAATTAAGGATAAAGATTGTAAGAATGGATTAATCCAAGCTTCATCTTTAAGGCGGAATGAAATCATGCCGCCTCTTCCTGGATAAAATACATCTGTTACCCCGTCTTCATCGCTTAAATACGCAACAACTGCTTTCGCATTTTCTTCATGTTGTCTCATGCGAAGCGCTAACGTTTTCATACCGCGAATTAATAACCATGAGTCAAATGGGCTTAAAACTGCACCTGATGCATTATGATAATGAGCGATTTCCTCGCAAAGTTCCTTTCCTTTTGCAACGACAAGCCCGCTTAGTACATCGTTATGTCCTCCTAAATATTTCGTTGCGCTATGAAGTACAATGTCAGCACCTTCTGTTAATGGTTGCTGTATATAAGGTGTGTAGAATGTGTTGTCTACAATAAGAAGTAGTCCGTGCCTTTTCGCTACAGTTGCGACAGCAGCAATATCAGTAACTTGCATTAATGGATTAGTTGGAGTTTCTATGAAAATAGCCTTCGTTTCAGTTGTGATAGCTTGCTCAATTTGTTTAATAGACTGTGTATTTACGTATCTACATCGAACATTCCACTTTTTTTCATGCTCAGAAAATAATCGATACGTTCCCCCGTATAAATCTTCAGATACAATAAGTTCGTCTCCAGAGCGGAATAGAGAAAGGACGAGGAGAACAGCCGCCATCCCTGAACTACAGGCATAACCTTGTTCGCCATATTCTAAGTCTGCAATCGCCTGTTCTAAAAGACCGCGAGTTGGATTGCCAGTTCGTGAATAGTCAAAGCCAGTAGATTTACCAATTCCTTCGTGACGATAAGCGGTTGAGAAATAAACTGGTGGATTAACCGTTCCAGTTGTAGTTTCACTACGATTTCCGATTTGTGCTAGTTTGGTTTCGATTGTTGACATGTGAAAATTCCTCCTTTTTAAATTGAAACATTAAGTGAATATAAAATAAAAAAAGCCTTCTAAGAAGAAGGCTTTCGGTTTGAATAGAGTCTTCTTCTCATCTGTCAAATCTTTCACAATTTGCTGGAATTAGCACCTTATTAACAAAATGTTAATGGTTGCTGAGGCGTCACAGGGCCAGTCCCTCTACCTCTCTAGATAAGAATGTTCGTATGAAATTTTTATTATGTTTTTAACTTTACAATAAAAGATAATTGAATTGCAACTTTATTTTAAATAATTTTTATTTTTCCGCAAGTGTCATTGACTTTTACTTTTGTGCATGCTAAATTTATTAAAAAATTAACAAACATTGTTAAAAGGGGAACGCATTTCCTTTTAGCTACATAAATAAAATAATAAAGACAACTCTTATTGAGAGCGGTGGAGGGAAAGGCCCTGTGAAACCCGGCAACCTTCAAACGAAATGTTTGAAACGGTGCTAATACCTGCAAAACGAATGTTTTGCATAATAAGAGGAGGAACAATTATGTCCCCCTCTTCAAAGTGAAGAGGGGGTTTTTATATTGATAGAAATGAGGGAGATTCGTGAAATTACTAGATTTATTATCAAAAGGAATTGTAATAGGTGATGGTGCGGTTGGAACGTTATTGCATTCACATGGTTTGCAAAGTAGCTTTGAAGAATTGAACGTATCTGATCCAGATCTAATTATATCCATTCATAAACAATATGTAGCTGCTGGAGGATGTAATTCAAACGAATACGTATGGAGCAAATGAGGCGAAATTACGTATGTATGGTTTAGAAAATCAAGTTACAAAAATTAATAGAGCGGCAGTGAAATTGGCGAAAGCATCTGTGACAGATAAAAATGCAATTTTAGGAACAATTGGTGGTATGAAACATATCGGAGCTGTTACAACGACTGATATGGAAAGGGAGTTTATGTTACTTGAACAGGCGGGGGCTTTACTAGAAGAACAGGTTGATGGATTACTATTAGAAACTTTTTATGATGAATTTGAATTACTTCATGCTGTTAAAGTGTTGCGTAAGCAAACGAATATTCCGATTGTTGCGCAATTAGCATTACATGAAGCAGGTACGACTCAAAATGGAAATGATGTCAATGAAATATTAAAGCAGTTTATAGATTACGGTGCAAATGTTGTTGGATTGAATTGTCAACTGGGGCCGCTTCATATGACGGAAGCTTTCAAAATGATATCGATTCCGCAAAATGGCTATTTATCAGCATACCCAAATGCAGGTCTCCCGAATTATGTAGAGGGACGTTACGTATATGAGGGAAGCCCAGCTTATTTTGAAGCGATGACACCGAAATTTATTGAGCAAGGTATTCGGTTATTGGGTGGCTGTTGTGGTACGACTCCAGAACATATTCAAAGTATGAAGCGCGCTGTTGCGAATATTACCCCTGTAATAGAAAAAGAAACGATTCAAAGGCCAAAAGTCGTTCATACGCATGAGAAACGTTCGAAGGCTCACGTCACTCTAGCAGAGAAAGCAAAAAAACAAACGACAGTTGTAGTGGAATTAGATCCACCGAAAACGTTAGATACACAGCGTTTTTTTGAAGGAGCAAGAGCGTTAAAAAGAGCGGGAGCAGATGCTATTACTCTAGCAGATAATTCATTAGCATCGCCTCGTGTCTCTAATATGGCGATGGGTGCGTTATTAACGAAGCATGATATCCCAGTATTGACGCATTTAACGTGTAGAGATCATAACGTCATTGGACTACAATCTCATTTGTTAGGTTTATCGGCGTTAGGGATGGAAGAAGTGTTAGCTTTAACTGGTGATCCAGCGCGCGTTGGTGATTTTCCCGGTGCCACTTCTGTATATGATTTATCCTCTATTGAGCTTATTAAAATGATTAAAGAAATGAACGATGGACGTTCAATTTTAGGGAAATCAATTGGACCGGCGACAAGGTTTTCTGTAGGCGGCGCATTTAATCCTCACGTGAGGCACTTAAAAGCAGCGGTTAAGCGAATGGAGCGAAAAATAGATGCTGGAGCGGAGTATTTTTTAACTCAGCCAATTTACGATATCAAGTTAATTGAAGAAGTGTATGAAGCGACAAAGCATTTGGAACAACCTATTTTTATTGGAATTATGCCGTTAGTAAGTAAGCGGAATGCAGATTTTCTTCATTTTGAGGTGCCGGGTATTACTCTTCCTGAAGAAATAAGAGAGAGAATGGATGGACATGAAACGAAAGAGGCAGCAATTGAGGAAGGGATTCGCATTTCACAAGAATTGATCGATGCGGCAATGAAATATTTTAATGGTATTTATCTTATTACACCATTTTTAAAGTATGAAATTACAGAACATCTTGTTAAATATGTAAGAGAAAAGCAAGAAGTGAAAGAAGGTATTAATTGATGAAGTGTATAGAAGAAAAATTGAAAAATAGCATTTTAATATTAGATGGTGCAATGGGGACAATGATTCAGCAAGAGGATTTAACTGCTGAAGATTTCGGAGGAGAAGAGTACGAGGGCTGTAATGAATATTTAGTGGAAACAAGACCAGACGTTATTTTAAAGATTCATAAAGCTTATATTGAAGCTGGAGCGGATATTATTGAAACAAATACATTTGGGGCAACGAATATTGTACTAAGTGATTATGAGCTGTCTCATTTAGATGAAGAACTAAATGAAAAGGCAGCACTTTTGGCGAAGCAAGCTGTTAAAGAAAGCGGGAAGGAAGTATATGTTGCGGGAGCGATGGGACCAACAACGAAAGCAATTAGTGTTACTGGTGGTGTGACTTTTGAAGAATTGATTGAGGCTTATACAAGGCAGGCACGAGGATTATTAAAAGGAGAAGTTGATGTATTACTCGTTGAGACGAGTCAAGATATGCGTAACGTGAAAGCAGCTTATATTGGAATTCAAGCCGCTTTTGAAGAACTAAAAAAAACGGTTCCTATTATGATTTCAGGTACGATTGAGCCAATGGGAACGACTCTGGCTGGGCAAACAATTGAAGCTTTTTATTTATCAGTAGAACATATGAAACCATTATCTGTTGGGTTAAACTGTGCGACTGGTCCGGAGTTTATGAGGGACCATATTCGTTCACTATCTGATTTATCGGAGTGTTACATTTCTTGTTATCCAAATGCAGGTCTTCCTGATGAAGATGGACATTACCATGAATCTCCATCTTCTCTTGCTGAAGAAGGATGGGTTAATATTATTGGTGGTTGTTGTGGCACGACACCAGAACATATAAAAGCAATGAAATCCGCGCTAGCATCTCTTAAGCCTCGTGACCACCATGAGAGAGAAGGACATGGAATTAGTGGATTAGAAGCACTGCAATATGATGAGTCTATGAGACCGTTATTTGTAGGTGAAAGAACGAATGTTATTGGGTCACGTAAATTTAAACGATTAGTAGCAGAAGGGAAATTTGAAGAGGCTGCTGAAGTGGCAAGAGCGCAAGTGAAGAAAAATGCTCATATTATTGATATTTGTATGGCAGATCCTGATCGCGATGAAATAGAAGATATGGAAAACTTCTTAGCAGAAGTTACGAAAGTTTTAAAAGTACCGATTATGATTGATTCAACAGATGAAAATGTGATGGAGCGAGCTCTTACTTATATTCAAGGAAAAGCTGTTATTAATTCAATTAATTTAGAAGATGGAGAAGAACGATTTAAAAAAGTGACACCGCTTCTTCAGAAGTATGGTGCTGCTATAGTTGTAGGAACAATTGATGAAGACGGTATGGCGGTTAGTGCGGAGCGAAAGATAGAAATTGCGAAAAGAAGCTATGAATTACTTACAAAGAAGTATGGGATACGCCCGTCAGATATTATTTTTGATGCACTTGTGTTTCCGGTAGGGACAGGTGATGAAGAATATATTGGTTCAGCAGCAGCGACTATAGAAGGAATTCGCCTTATTAAAGAAGCGTTACCAGAGTGTTTAACGATTTTAGGGGTAAGTAACATATCATTTGGTTTACCACCGGCTGGACGTGAGGTATTAAATTCAGTCTTTTTATATCATGCTACGAAAGCAGGGTTAGATTACGCAATTGTGAATACGGAAAAATTAGAACGCTATGCGTCGATTCCAGAGGAAGAAAAACGCCTTGCAGATGCACTACTGTTTGAAACGACGAAAGAGACGTTAGAAGAATTTACAAACTTTTACCGAGTTGCTAAAAAGAAAGATATCGTTGTGCAAGAAACGTTAACGCTTGATGAAAGACTAGCAAATTATATTGTAGAAGGTACGAAACAAGGATTACACGAGGATTTAAGTCTTGCGCTTGAAGAAGGAAGAAAACCTCTTGATATTATTAACGGTCCGCTTATGACAGGGATGGATGAGGTAGGACGACTATTTAATAATAATGAACTTATTGTTGCTGAAGTATTGCAAAGTGCTGAAAGTATGAAAGCTGCTGTAAGCTATTTAGAGCCACATATGGAATCTAGTGATAGTGCGAAAAAAGGGAAAGTATTATTAGCAACTGTAAAAGGTGACGTGCATGATATTGGGAAAAATCTCGTTGAAATTATTTTAGCAAATAACGGATATGAGATTATTAATTTAGGAATTAATGTACGTTCGGATCGAATTGTTCAAGAAGTACAAGAAAAGAAGCCGGATATTATAGGCCTTTCAGGTTTATTAGTAAAATCAGCGCAACAAATGGTAACGACTGCTGAAGATTTAAAAGCAGCAAATATTGATGTTCCCATTGTTGTAGGTGGTGCAGCGTTAACGAGAAAGTTTACAGATAATCGGATTTCACCATCATATAAAGGGCTCGTTTGTTATGCGAGTGATGCGATGACGGGGCTCGATATTATTAATAAGCTTCAAAAAGAAGAAGAGCGTGAGAAGATGAAACAGGATAAAAAAGAACGTCATCTTCATATCGTAAAAAAAGAGGAGAAGAAAGTAGAAATTCCAGCAGTAATTGAGCCATTACCGAAGGCTGAAGTTATCGTGCCTGATTCAACAAAACGAATTGTATTACGCGATATTCCGGCCCTTCATCTCGCTCCATTTTTAAATAGACAAATGCTACTTGGGCATCACCTTGGATTAAAAGGAAATGTGAAGAAGCTTTTGAAAGAGGGAGATAAGAGAGCACATGAATTAAATGATTTAATAGATGAATTATTGCAGGAAGGACAATCTTGGTTAAAGCCGAAAGCAGTGTATCAATTTTTCCCAGCGCAAAGCGACGGACAAAACATTGTAATATATGATCCAGAAGATCATACGCGTGTTATAGAGCGTTTCACATTCCCTAGACAAGGAAAGGCTCCCTATCGTACTTTAGGTGATTATTTGCGCCCAATAGGAGATGAGATGGACTATGTTGCTTTCTTATCTGTTACGGTTGGGGAAGGAGTTCGGGACATTGCAGAAGAGTGGAAGGCGAAAGGTGATTACCTACGTAGTCATGCCATTCAATCGTTAGCGCTTGAATTAGCGGAAGGACTTGCTGAAAAAACACATATGCTCATTCGTGACCGCTGGGGCATTCCGGACTCACCGGAACTGACGATGGAAGAACGTTTCCGTACGAAATATAGAGGAATAAGAGTGTCATTTGGTTATCCGGCGTGTCCAGAACTTGCAGATCAAGAAAAGCTATTTCGCTTAATTCATCCAGAGGAAATAGGTATTTCATTAACAGAAGGATTCATGATGGAGCCAGAAGCGTCCGTAACGGCTATGGTATTTTCTCACCCTGAGGCAAGATATTTTAGTGTATTATAGTCTAGAAGGGGGAGACGTATGAAGAAAATAGTCTTTACAGGTGGCGGTTCGGCAGGACATGTAACACCTAATTTAGCCATTATCCCATATTTACAGGAAGACAACTGGGATATCTCTTATATTGGTTCTCATCAAGGTATTGAGAAAACGATTATAGAAAAGGAAGGCATTCCCTACTATAGTATTTCGAGTGGAAAGCTACGTCGTTATTTTGATTTGAAAAATATAAAAGATCCTTTTCTTGTAATGAAGGGTGTTATGGATGCGTATGTAAGGATTCGAAAACTAAAACCAGATGTGATTTTTTCAAAAGGCGGTTTCGTATCTGTACCAGTCGTAATTGGAGGATGGCTAAATAGAGTACCAGTTTTATTACATGAATCTGATATGACACCAGGACTAGCAAATAAAATTGCGCTTCGTTTTGCTTCGAAAATATTTGTTACGTTTGAAGAAGCAGCGAAACATTTACCGAAAGAAAAAGTAATATATACGGGATCTCCTGTACGTGAAGAAGTGCTGAAGGGAAATCGTGAAAAAGGTTTAGCGTTTTTAGGTTTTTCACGTAAAAAGCCAGTTATTACGATTATGGGAGGCAGCTTGGGCGCGAAAAAAATTAATGATACGGCTCGAGAAGCATTACCAGAACTTCTTAAAAAATATCAAATTGTTCACCTTTGCGGAAAAGGTAACCTTGACGAAAGTTTACAAAATAAAGAAGGATATAGACAATTTGAATATGTACATGGAGAACTGCCAGACATATTAGCGGTAACAGATTTTGTTATTTCACGCGCGGGCTCCAACGCAATTTTTGAATTTTTAACATTACAAAAGCCGATGGTTTTAATTCCATTATCGAAATTTGCAAGCCGTGGAGATCAAATATTAAATGCAGAGTCCTTTGAAAGGCAAGGGTATGCCTCCGTATTATATGAAGAAGATGTAACTGTAAAATCTCTTATAAAGTATGTCGAAGAATTGAATCAAAATAATGAAAAGTATAAAACAGCACTAAAAAAATATAATGGAAAAGAAGCAATTAAAACAATCATTCAAAATATTTCAGAGGCATGATGAAACAATCATGCCTCTTTTAGTAGGGTGAAAGATTCCAAGAATTGATATTTTTATGTTACAATAAAGTGAAACTTTAATCAGTTGGGTTCATCCCACATCTAACTTCTTTACTGTTATTGAATTTTGAGGAGGGAGTCTTACTGCCCTCAAATAGCGGGATAACAAATGGGTTAATAGGGAAATTCCAATTAATGAGGCGTGAAAATACGAATGGATTAGGAGTGACTGTGTTGGAGCTAAGTCTCTATGAAAATACTGCACTTATTATATGCTTTGTGTTGTACGTTGGTAGTGTTATTGTTTATATTTCAAGGAAATTTTCGCAAGAAAGAGAGCTTGAAAAGTCAGAGATAACAGCTGAACTAGAAATGTTAGCTGATGAAAGTTATAAAAAACAAAAAATAAAAGAAGACCATGAAGCATCCCATCATTTAAACGCAAATAAGTTTTAAAGATGGGGATTTTTTTTGAAGTTGTTCTTTATTATAGCTATAACAAATAACGCTAAAAAGGAGTTTCCCCATACATAATGAAGGAGTGTATATAAATGAATTTTTATATCGCCTCAGGTTTCCAAAATAAACATCTTGTACATTCCGTAGCAAATGAACTGAAACATGCAGGATGGCACCATACATATGATTGGACCAAAAACGAAAGAGCAGCGAATGAAGAACGATTAAGAGAAATTGGTCAGGCAGAACGAAATGCTGTAAAAGAAGCGGATGTATTTTTACTTATATTAGATGGTGGAAACGGGAGTCATACAGAGTTTGGAATGGCGATTGCACTAGAGAAAACGATATATGTATATCATGCAGGAAACCCGCTCCAAACAACGTTCTATCACTTGCCAGAAATAAATATTTTTGAAGGAGATGTAGCTGAGTTTGCATCTTATGTTATGAATCATGTGAAATAATAGTAACTACCTAAAAGGTTATAAAAGTGATCTTTTGGGTACAGTGATGATAAGAAACGTATATAAAGGAGTACATAATATGAAATTAGAAAATGGATGGGAAACGAGCTTTTTAGAAGTCGTACAAAATAGTGAATTTAAGAAAGAGGCACTTCTTAGTCAATTGCTTTGTCAGGATAGTGAAGAAGTAGAAGAGCTTGTGGATGATTACGGCTACGAAGAACTTGTTGAACGTGAACATGATGATGAGTTAGCTGAAATCTTAGGAGAAGAACTTTTTAGTGAGATGGAACGCCAAGTATTCTTATCTTCAAATCCAGAAGAAAAACTTATTTCATTCGTCAATGGATTAGGTTTTCATGTGCTAGATTGGATCGTTCTTCTTGAAACAGAATTTGGCATTGATAGTGCAAACTTTACATCAGATGCTGTGAAGGTGTTAGAAAAGCGTTTCAGACAGTTTCCATACATAGAGGACAAGACAATTTTTGATATGACATTTGGAGAATCGATGGATGTATTAGAATCTGTTACAGGATTACAACTAAAGGAAAAGATGAACGTATAATGAAAAAAGAACGTGATTGGATCACGTTCTTTTTTTACATAATAATAATTTTATCATCTAGTTTTGTCTGCCCGGTAAGAAGTGCGTTTAAATATTCCACTTTTCTTATACAAGCTTGTATATGTCTTTCAATCTCTTGTAACTCTGCTTGGTGATGCGTTTCAATCGGATGAATTTGTACGTTGAATTTTTCAAATTGACTACTATATGTTATTTCTGCATAGCCGCTCATAATATCGGTTTCGTTATGAAATAAAAATTGCTTCGTTTTGTCACAGAATGATACATCCTGAAAGCCATATACTTTTAATGCTTCAATTACTTTTTTAATCATTTTTGTATTCATTTTTTAACCCTCTTTACGAAGTTCTACTTATATATTATAACATAAAAAATTACATAGAAAGCGCTTCCAAGAGTATTTTATTATAAACTTTACGTTTCAATCACAAAAATGAAACAAAGAAAAAATAATTGTAAAGAAGGAAGGACTCTTTTATTGTTTCGTCATATATATATAGAAATAGTGCAATGAAAGGAAATTTTCCGAGGTGGAGATCGTATTTCCAATTTGAGCGCAGTAAAAGAGGTGAGAATTTTGAACTTTGATATTGTAGGACAAAAAGCATATATAAAAGATGGACCGCATCGGAACCGAATTGGAATTGTAAAGAAAAACGAGACAAAATTAGCATCGCAGTTTGCTATTGTAATTGGAGAACAAATCATTGATGTAGAGCTCAAGGATATCGTGTTAGTTGGAGTAGACGTAGGACAATTTCATAAATGGTGCGAACAAAATGGTTATTTGTGAAAAGGACGGGCTGTGAGATAATGAAATATATTTGAGGAAAGAGGATATGTTATTATATTCTCTTTTTCTATGTTTAAGGAGGCGAAAATGAAATATAAAGAACAGGAGTTTACGTTGGAGTTAAAAGAGAACATTCAATGTATGGAGAAGGAAATAGAGCGAATATCACTTAAACTGCATAAAGAGTATGCGCATTTATACATAGAAAAACATATGGAATTAGATATGGGATTTGCAAGAGAAAAAGAGAATCCCTTTGAGGTGGGTTATTATTCATCAGTTGCCATAGCTATATTAGATGAAGAAAAAGAGATGATTGAATTTCACTATATTCCAATTTGGAAATGCGAAAGAATCTTGTTAGGAATGTCAATTCAATCAAACATTTTTGGGAGTAAGAATTCTCAAGATAAAATCTATAAAGAGGGAACGGAATAAAAAAGACGCTAACAATTGTATGTTAGCGTCTTTTTTTCATTATGAAGCAATTTCACCAGTTTTTGTATCATCTTGATTGTACGTATCTTGATCTAATTCACCAAGCCATTTACTTGAAATAAGACCTGCTGTCATAGAACCACTTACGTTAAGAGCTGTACGCCCCATATCGATTAATGGCTCAACCGAGATAACTAGAGCAACAATACCGATTGGTAAGTTCATTGTAGATAGTACGATTAAAGCTGCGAATGTTGCGCCGCCACCAACTCCGGCAACACCGAATGAGCTAATAGCGATAACAGCGATTAAAGTTAAAATAAATTGTGGTTGTAATGGATCAATTCCTACAGTTGGAGCGACCATCATTGCAAGCATTGCTGGATAAATACCTGCGCAACCGTTTTGTCCGATAGATACCCCAAATGAAGCTGCGAAGTTTGCAATTCCTTCGGAAATACCAAGCTTTTCTTTTTGAGCTTCAATATTTAATGGCATCGCACCAGCACTAGAGCGAGATGTGAATGCAAAAGTTAGTACAGGGAACACTTTTTTCAAATATTGAATTGGATTTAAACCAGACAATGCAATTAATAATAAGTGAATGATAAACATTACGATAAGTGCTACGTAAGAGGCTAACACGAAGTTACCAAGTTTTAAAATAGCATTTATATCGCTACCAGCAACTGTTTTTGCCATAAGAGCTAATACGCCGTATGGAGTAAGGCGTAAAATTAATGTTACCATACGCATTACGATTGCATATACAGCATCAAGCATTTTCTTAAATAGTTCTGCTTGTTCTGGATATTTTCGTTTTACACCTATAAAGGCAATGCCGATAAAGGCTGCAAATATTACGACAGAAATTGTTGATGTTGGACGAGCGCCTGTTAAATCAAGAAACGGATTTGTAGGTAATAGCTCTAATAATTTATCTGGAATTGTTGTCTTTTCAATAGAAGTAAATCTTTCTTCAACTAGTTTCAGACGAGCAGATTCTGCATCACCTTGTTGCAAGCCTGTTGCAGATACATCAAATCCTGCACTTGCAGCGATACCGACAGCTGCAGCGATTCCTGTAGTAAGAATTAAAATTCCGATAATAAGACCACTGATTTTACCAAGGTTTTTCGTTAACTGTAATTTTGTAAAGGCTGAAATAATAGATACTAAAATAAGTGGCATAACGATCATTTGAAGTAATTTCACATAACCGTTACCGATTAAGCCAAACCAAGTATTTGATTCAATAATTACTTTAGAAGTTGGTTCATAAATAAATTGTAATATAAGACCGAATATAATTCCGACTCCTAAAGCAGTAAATACACGTTTATTAAAAGATACATGCTTACGTTGCATATAATATAATACGCCAACTAAAATGAGCATGACTGCAACGTTAATTCCGACAAGCAGTGTATTCATGTTGATTCCCCCTAATTCCAATCTGTTATATAGAATATAAGGCAATAAAACCTATAAGTCAACTAGGAAATTCCGGAATTAAAAAAAGATGGCAAAATGCCATCTTTTAATGTCCAGCCCCAGGGACAAGTAAAAACGTCGTGTAGTATGTAAATCCTATGAAGAAAACAGTTAAATATGCCCCAAATACGTATATATACATACGCTCTGTTAATTTTAAATAGCTTAAAAGTACGAAGAAACCTGTTTGTCCTAAAAATAGTAGTGCGGTCTGTTGCATATCCCCTACGTAAAACATAACCGAGAAAATTCCAGTCCAAAAGCCGAGAACGCGAAACATGCGCTCCATGCCATCTCCCTCCTTTTCTAAAAAAAGTAAACCTCACCTCATTATAGTTTATTTTTCTTACTATTGTAAATATTCATTCATATAAAAAGAAGCCAATTATTATTGGCTTCTTTTTATATGAGAAATTAAATTGTTAGTTTATAATTACAAGATTTACATCCATCTAATAGACTATCATTTCCAGTTAATTCCATGTTAGGGAATAGGATTTCAAAAATTCCTTTCATCATATCTCCGTGCATGTTACAAATTTCAGTTGGATGATGAACAGCAACTTCTTTAAATGGACAATTGTGTACATCATAGAAAATTTTTGTTCCATCTGCACTTAATTCAAATGCAGGTGATAAGCCAGCTGTTGAGAAAGCTTCTTTTGCAATTTGAACTTTTTGTTCCACTGTTAAAGCATCTTCACTCACATTTAAACGTTGCATATGTTGTTGCATTAATTCAGCTCCGAATTGTTTTCCTGTTTCGTATAGCGCTTTCTCACCAGCAGCGCCAAGGCTAAGTAAAGAATTAAATGCGATTCTTGCTAACAATTGATAATCACGGAATGGAAATTGTAATTGGATAACATCTTCAGATAAGACATACAATCTGCTCGGTCTTCCGCCTTTTCCAGTTTTCTTCGTTTCCGATTTTAGCATATGAACATCTTCTAATTTAGATAAATGTAAACGCGCTACGTTTGGATGAATATCGAATTCATCTGCAATTTCTTGTACCGTTACGTAACTATGTTTTTGCGAAATATATTTATAAATGTAATAACGAGTTGGGTCAGATAATACACCTGTAATTTTTAAAGCTTGTTCCATGAGGATCTCCACCTTTATCACTTTATCCAAGATAATAACATTATAATACAGATAAACATTATTATAGGTAATTTCAGACAATAATTCGGAAATTGTTCATAATTTCACAAATATATTTTTCCTTTTTACTCTATTGAAAATACAAAAGTCCAAATTTTTATTGTGCATGTTTTCATGCTATATACATAGTGAGGAGGGAAAAGTGATGAATGGGATTGAAATTTTTGCGAATACAATTTTAAAAGAAGCGTGTAGGGTACAAGCGTCAGATTTACATATTGTGCCCCGGCAGAAGGATGTAGCAGTGCAACTACGTATAGGAAAAGATTTAATGACGAGCCAGTGTATTGAAAAGGAGTTTGGAGAAAAACTTGTCTCACATTTCAAATTTTTAGCATCTATGGACATAGGAGAGAAACGGAAGCCACAGAATGGTTCGTTGTATTTGCAAATTGATGGACAAGAAGTGTATTTACGCCTTTCAACACTTCCAACAGTATATCAAGAAAGTCTCGTTATTCGCCTTCATTTACAAGCATCTGTTCAGCCCTTATCACATCTTTCGTTATTTCCAAGTACGGCAGCAAAACTACTCTCGTTTTTACGCTATTCACAGGGGCTACTCGTGTTTACTGGACCGACTGGATCTGGGAAGACGACGACAATGTATGCATTATTAGAAGTAATTAGAAAAAAGAAAACACGTCGCATCATTACACTTGAAGATCCGGTTGAAAAAAGAAGTGACGATGTATTACAAATTCAAATAAATGAAAAAGCGGGTCTCACATATGAAACAGGATTAAAGGCTATTTTACGTCATGATCCAGATATTATTTTAGTCGGTGAAATCCGGGATGAGGAAACAGCAAAAATAGCTATAAGAGCAAGTTTGACAGGACATTTAGTAATGACAACGCTGCATACGAATGATGCGAAAGGAGCAATCATTCGTTTCATGGATTATGGTATAACGAGGCAAGAGATTGAACAGTCTTTATTGGCTGTAGCTGCACAGCGACTTGTCGAATTGAAGTGTCCGTTTTGCAGAGGAAAGTGCTCAACTTTATGTAAATCAATGAGGCAAGTAAGGCAAGCAAGCATTTATGAGCTACTATATGGACATGAGTTAAAACAAGCACTTAAAGAAGCAGATGGAGAATGTGTTACTTACAAACATGAGACTTTAGAATCGTCAATACGAAAAGGATATGCTTTAGGTTTTTTAGAAGAAGATGTTTATGTTTAAGAAAACTTGGGGTTTAAGTGATCAAGTAGTATTGTTGAAACGTTTAGGAGAATTATTAGAAAAAGGCTACTCTCTTTTACAAGCATTAGAATTTTTACAGTTTCAATTACCTGTAGAAAAGAAAGTACAATTGCAGCGCATGATTGAGGGGTTAAAAGATGGGAAAAGTCTACACGATTCTTTTCATCAGTTAAAGTTTCATCAGGACATGTTAAGTTATCTATTTTATGCCGAGCAACATGGTGATATTTCTTTTGCTTTGCAACAAGGAAGTGCACTTCTTTATAAGAAAGATAAGTATAGGAAAGACATGATGAAAATAATGCAGTATCCTATGTTCTTGATGTTTTTTCTACTAATCATGCTTTTTATTTTTAACCTCATTTTATTACCTCAGGTTGAAATGGTTTATAGTTCGTTCGGTTCTAATACACCACTACTTACAGAACAAATTTTAAGTGCAATAAAACTGCTACCATACATTATTTTAACCGCTATTTTAACTGTTATTATTGGATGTAGTTTATACATGTTGTATTTTAGGAAACTTCCACATATTAGACAGGTAAAAATCATGCTTCGTATTCCTCTCATCAAAACACTTCTTATTTTAAAGCATTCACATTATTTTGCTACTCAGTTGAGTGGTTTATTAAATGGTGGACTATCAGTATGCGAAGCTTTAACAATAATGATGGAGCAAAGATATCATCCGTTCTTTCAATATGAAGCGAATCGGATTGAAAGACAATTAATTGGAGGAGAACAGTTACAATCTATCATTGCTAAAAGTGGGTATTACGAGAAAGAACTTTCTTATGTTATTACGCATGGACAAGCAAATGGCAATTTAGGGATTGAATTAGGTGACTATAGCGATCTTATTATGGAAAAGATGGAACGAAAAATTAAACATATGTTAGTTATCATTCAGCCTATTTTATTTACATGTATTGGAGGAATCGTTGTCCTTATGTATTTAGCGATGATTATGCCGATGTTTCAAATGATGAATTCTATTTAGGGGGCATTTGTATGCAGAATGAGGAAGGATTTACTCTGTTAGAGATGCTATTAGTAATGGTTGTCATAACTATATTATTACTATTAATTATTCCAAATGTAGTTACACAGCGTTCATCGGTCCAAGGAAAAGGGTGTGCAGCTTACATGAAATCTATAGAAGCGCAAATACAAGTATATCAATTACAACATAATAAAATTCCATCGTTAAAAGAACTGGCAGATGAAAAGTATATTACAACTGATAAGTGTCCGAATGGCGAATCTATTCATATATCAGATGATGGCACAGTATCAATTAGGGCATTGTGAAACAACAAGGGTTTACTTTTTTAGAAATGTTACTCGTTTTATTTGTTATTTCTGTATTAAGTATAGTTACGTATTTTAGTGTTCATTCCTTATACGAGCGACAAAAAGTTGAACAATTTTTGAGACAGTTTTCAAATGATATTTTGTATATGCAGCAATTAGCGATAAACCGTCAAAAGCACTACACATTACGTTGGCATAAAGATAGAAATATGTATGCTATAAAAGAGTCAGGTACAAAGTATTATATCGTTAAGCGAGAGTATGAAGAAGATATACAAATTGATTTGCATACGTTTCCAAATCCGATGACATATAATCCAAGTGGAAATATTAATAGAGGTGGTACGATTATAATTTCGTATAGAAATTATAAATATGAAATTGTATTTCAGCTTGGAAGAGGGAGATTTACGTATCGTGAAATGTCAAAAAGGATCCATAATGGCTGAAATGATTGTATCGTTAAGTGTTTTAATGATGGCTGTATCGTTACTACTACCGCAAACAGTATTAGTTATGCAAGAAAGAAAAAATATACAAATTCGTTATAAGGCAACTGGATTATTAAAAAAAGAAGCAGCTATATATATGTATGGAAATGAAGAAAAGCGAATAATAGAAAAGAATATAAATGGAATTGTGTATTACACATATTGGGGAGGCAATGAAGTTTGTACCATGTGGAAAGATGTGAAAGACAGAATGATGGAACAATGCTTTTATGTAGGAGAAAAAATAAATTAGAATTTGGTTTTTCATTAATAGAAATGATTGTATGTCTGTTTCTATTATCAATATTTTTTTTGCTCTTTCCCCGCCTACATTTCATTGAAATGGAAAATAAACAGTCGAAAGGGTTAAATGATTGGGAGTGGGATGTGTATTTAGGGCAAATGCAATTGGAGTTTCGTGAAGTATCATCTGGAGAACAGCTAGCATTTGAAAATGGAGAAAGTATTTTACAATTCCGATCGCGTAATGGGAGTGAAGTATCGTATGAAAAAGAGAATAGTCGTCTTATAAGAAAGGTAAATAGGCGCGGGAGGGAAGTTGTTTTACAAAATATTGGAACGGTTTCTTACAAACTAACACCTCATGTACTCATTATAAATGTGAAAGATACTAGTGGGAAAATATATGAAGGTGTAGTTATGCGATATAGCGAAATAGGAATAAACGTATGAGAAAGCAAAAGGGATTTACAATGCCTGGAACGATTATCTTTCTTATTTTATTAACTTCTTTTTTTATATACGAAACAAATATGTTGTTTACAGATAAAAATTTTTATATAGGAATAGAACAAAAATTTTTATTGGATGAATTACTTAACCGATCTATTACAGATATAAAAAAAGACTTACAGCAAAAAGAAAAAGAAGGTACATTTTTCTTTCAGTATGAAAAGGGAGAAGCGAGTGGAAATTATGTCTTTGAAAATGATTTAATTCTCGTTGCTTTGCAGTGTACACTCAAACAGGAAGCTTTCTATACGGTGAGTTTTCGGTATAGAAAAAAGGATGGGAAAATAGTCGATTGGATAGAAGGATAATATGTAAAATATATATATAGATAAACCAGGATTTCCTATTGTAAATTGAATTGATTTTTTAGAAGAAATGGATAAATATAATGATTAAAAGTTTAAATTTTCTCAAAAAAGAGAAAGGTAGAAAGAATATGATATATTCATGCTATCCAATCATTATTTTTAGGGAGAATAGGGAAATGACAAACAACAATCAAATAGGTGAAAATAAGGAACAAACTATTTTTGATCATAAAGGAAATACGATTATGACAGAAGATAGAGAAATACACATTATTTCAAAATTCGAAGAACCTCTTATTGTCGTATTAGCAAATGTACTAAGTGATGAAGAGTGTGATGAATTGATTGAAATGTCTAAAAATAAAATGGAGCGTTCTAAAATTGGTTCATCACGTGATGTAAATGATATTCGAACAAGTAGCGGTGCATTTTTGGAAGACAATGAACTTACTTCAAAGATTGAAAAACGAATTTCATCTATCATGAATGTTCCGGTGGCGCACGGAGAAGGATTGCACATTTTAAATTATGAAGTGGATCAACAATATAAAGCACACTATGATTATTTTGCGGAACATAGTAGATCAGCTGCTAACAATCGTATTAGTACGCTTGTAATGTATTTAAATGATGTAGAAGAAGGCGGAGAAATGTACTTCCCAAAATTAAATCTTTCTGTACCCCCTAGAAAGGGAATGGCAGTATACTTTGAGTATTTTTATCAAGATAAATCACTAAACGAGCTTACGTTACACGGAGGGGCACCTGTAACGTAAGGCGAGAAATGGATTGCAACGCAGTGGGTGAGAAGAGGTACTTATAAGTAAAAGCGAGTGTTACGTTTTGTTCTTTATAGTATAAGAACAAAACGTTTTTTTATTAAACAAAGTAGCATCTTTCGTTATAATAACAATTAATAAATGACGATTGAGAGGACAAGAAATGAAATCTATATACATAACCGGCTACATGGGAGCAGGGAAAACAACAATTGGAAAAGCGTTAAGTAAAGAACTTCAAATGGATGTTGTAGATACTGATCAAAAAATCGAAGAGAAGCAAGAGAAGGCAATTCGAAAAATTTTTGCCGAAGAAGGCGAAATGGCTTTTCGGGAATATGAAAGCGAAATGTTACGTGCGCTACCAGTCCATAATGTTATTATTACAACTGGTGGGGGAATTATTGAACGAGCGGAAAATCGCAAGTGGATGAAAGAGAACGGAACTGTCGTGTATTTATATTGTGATCCGCATGTAATTGCAGAAAGGCTTCGGGAAGATACGACACGTCCACTATTTCAAAAGAAAGATATAGATGCATTCGTAAAGAAATTTGAATCACGCCGAGCTTATTATGAAGAGGCTCATATTCATATCGATACGACAAATAAGTCTGTAAAGCAAATTATGAATGAATTAAAGGAAAAGATTAATGTATAAAAAAGTGGACATACTAATCAAGTAGAGGTGATGATAATATGTCTACTAATGATTATGTTCGCTTTGTGACGCAGCAGTTTGTGTCGTATATGGATGCTCCAAAAGAAGATCGAAAACAAAAGAAAGAACAACGCCGTGCTGAAAAAGAGCCATTTATGAATAAGTGGTTTGGTGTTATGCCGCTGAGTGCTGCTTTGTTTTACCGAAATGTAAAAAGTAAAAGAAAAAAATCAAGTTAAATTTTAGTCATATGTTTAGCAAACCAAAAATCCCCTAGTGTCTTATTACACTAGGGGATTTTTATTTACTGCACGGATTCTTGTTCTTCCGTAACGGCATGTATTTTATTGTTCACCCATACGAATCCTATTCCGATACAAATAGAAATGCCCCAGCCGACAGCGGTCATAATCGCTCTCATTTCACCATAGCCATCTACACCAAAAACAGAGATGAAATAAATTTTTAAAAAGCTTTTTAATATAAATTGCAGTCCGAAAAATAACGTTAAATATTGCAGTGCTGGATATATACGACTATCACGATAAAGCTCACGACTTTTATCGCGGTCATGGCCTTGCAGTGCGGCAATATCCGCAGCGAAATATAACATGAGTGGTTTTTTTATGAAAATTGTACAGATGACGATAATACCGAGTACGATGTGATAATATGCATCATTCCACAACATTCGTTCAGCTGACCCAGATAATAAATCTACCGTTGTATTAGAAATGAGTGTAATTAAAATAAAGAACCCTGTCACGTTAAACTGTTTTTCTTTTTTAAAGGTATACAGTGTATAAATAATCCCCGGAACAGAGGAAAGTAACATCGCGTAATAAGGATCGATATAAGGTTTTGCAAATTTCCAAATGAGGAATGGGATTACGAGATAAAAGACAAGATCTAATATAGCTTTTTTATTTTGATTCATACAAAGCCTCCTTAAGTCATACATATATTTTATAATATAATTTCTGAAAATTGTATAAGGTTTAATGGGAAAAGAAAAAATATATCAATTTTCGAGGGGTTAGTAGATTGAAAAAAATTGCCCCTAGCGTAGTAAGTTTTTTTAGTATATAATAAAGGAAACGCTTTCATTTTGATTTGTTCACAAAATGGACGGAAAATCACATATTTACTATCGATATGTTGCTTTATAATGAAACTAATTAAATATACATGCATACAATATTGTGAAATAAATAACATAAATAATCTATATAAATGTAAACGTTATCAAAAGAGAGAGGTGGAGACAATGAGTAAATTTTTCTTCAATCATAATCCAGCAACAGTAGAGGATGGAAGGCTTGTTAAATATGCTGAAATTATTTATGGAGAAGGTGGCCGTTCTGTATTAGAAAATTTAATGGTGAAGGCATCTATCAGATTGCGTGATCGTTATCCGAATAAATCTGACGAGCAGATCTCGAACCTAGTAAATAAAGGCATCCATGATATGTTTCAAAAATATGTGAGCGAGTAAGAGTGGCCAATGGCTGCTCTTATTTTTTTGTATAAGGATTGTAACTCTAGCTGAAAATAAACATGTATTCTGAAAAACGTAAAAAGGAGTGGGAAAGATGAGCAATGGAATTGGACGTTCGAAAGAAAATCTTCCAACTGATGCAAATCATGTGAGCGCGAAGGATCGTGCGTATCAAAAACGCATGGCAAAGCAAAAACAACAAGAGCGTAATGAGGATAGAGAATAACTCGAAATAAAGCTCCTTCTAAAGCAGAAGGAGCTTTATTTTGATAGAAAATGATTCGCGGTAACATAAAAGAGTCCACCGTTAATAATTTGCACTGTAATACGTGGTTCATACTGTTCTTGCAGAGCTTGTTTTTCAATTTCATAGCTCTCAGGAAGTTCGTCACTTTCTTCATAAAAACGGTTTAAAAGGTCTAAATCATGATTCCAACGCACTCTTGCTTCTTTTGCCCACGTATGGTCATCTTCTGCAATTATATTTTTTAAAGCGTCTTCTATGCGTTGTAAACCACTTTGAGGTTTAATGATGGGCGAGAGCGTAAAACAAAAATCAGGTATTTTTGGTGTAAGTTTAATGTTTGTTAATGTTTCATGAAAGTTTGCCATCATTGTTCCAGAAATGAGATGAATACCAATCGAGTGAAGGATGTCTTTTTTTCGATCACATTGATAGGAAACTTTTATATTAATACCGAGCCAAGGGTGGAGCGGTGTATGTGTTGCCCCATTATGTCTTACATCCTCATATAAACGTATGTATGAGCCTAATTCTTTTGTCGTTTGGAAAATTTGATGTAGACGTGGTGAACCGTAGTGAATAAGCTCACCATCATTTTCTTCATTTTCTGGATTTGTAATAAGAGTAAGGCGCATCGGATTCGGTACGCCTCCTGTTTTCTCAAGATAGTGCCAATAAAAAGGGCGATTCATTAATAATTTATCCATCTCAATTGTTAACTGTACATCTAATAAATGAGGAGAACGTTCTAAAATTTCACAGTTATTCGCCTCAAAGAAATTGTATAAGTAATTATGAATTTCATGTTGCTGCATAGCCTTGCACCTCAGCTTCATTTCGTTTCGCAAAGTCGATAATAGATGTTAAGTTTTCCATCTTAATTCTAATTTCACCTTCGCTTTTTGATTGCGCGAAAATTTCTTGAATGTGCGCGTCGATGTTTTTCATATTAATTCTCGTTAAAATTTCATCGAGTTCACCGATAACACGCTCGAATAAGTTGATTTTTTCATATAACAGTTTCAGAATATGTTCTTCAACAGTATGCTTTGTAGCTAAGTTATAAATATGAACATCATTTTTTTGACCGAGACGGTGAATACGTCCGATTCTTTGCTCAAGACGCATTGGATTCCATGGCAAATCATAATTGATCATATAGCTACAAAACTGTAAGTTAATCCCTTCACCACCAGCTTCAGTTGCAATTAATACTTGTGCGTGGTTTTGGAAAAGCTCCTTCATCCAATCTTTCTTCCCGCGTTTAAACCCGCCGCGGAATGGAACGGAAGAAATACCGTGTTGTTGTAAAAACCATTGTAAGTACATTTGTGACGCTCGATATTCTGTGAAGATAACGACTTTATCGTCAATTTCTTTTATAAGCTCAAGAGCTTTATTTGCTTTTGAGTTGAAAGGAATATGATTAATTTTGTCCATTAGCACATCGATATGTGGATCTTTTATATAATGTTCGTTTTCTTTCTGTCTTTTTTCTACATGCTTTTTCAATGAATAGTAAACAGCCTCACGACTACTACACGCTTCCCGTTTTAAAGTTAACGATGAGAAAGCAGATGTGAAGGCGTCTTGTCCTCGCCAATTTTCGATATCATTATATAGAGCTTGTTCTTGTTCATTAAACTCAACAAAAATTGTACGTACATGTCTCTTCGGCCAATCGATACCGGTATTATGTCGTCTATTTCGCACCATTACTTTATTAATGAGAGCTTTTAAGTCTTCATCTGATTCGGCTGAGCGATTTTTGGAAGCGTAATATTCTTCAAAGTTGGATTGATTGCCTAAATGTCCTGGTTTTAATAAAGAAACAAGGTTAAAAATTTCATCAATCTTATTTTGAACAGGAGTAGCGGTTAGTAATAAACAAAACTTCTTTTTTAATCGTTGTGCAAATTCATAGTTTTTTGTTTTATTATTTTTCAGTTTATGTGCTTCATCGATAATAATAAGGTCATATTCCAAGTTCAACACGATATCGCGATGTGGTGAACGTTTCGCAGTATCAATTGATGATACGATTACGTCAGCTTGTTCCCATGAGTAGCTTTTCTTTTGTGCTACAGCGGGAATGAAAAACTTTGTATTCAGTTCGTATGCCCATTGTGATACGAGAGAAGCTGGGACAAGTATAAGTACCTTTTTCACAAGCCCGCGGACCATGTATTCTTTCAAAATAAGTCCAGCTTCGATTGTTTTTCCAAGGCCTACTTCATCTGCTAGAATCGCTTTACCGTTCATTTGTTCAATCACATTTTGAGCGACTTCTAATTGATGCGGAAGCGGTGTGAAATGGGATAAATGTTTCGGTGCTTGTAGTCCATCAAAAGTAGGAACAAGTAACGATTTTTCTGTTTCATAAGCTAAGTGATATAAATCCCAGTTTGTCCAAGGACCATCTTCGTCAATTCTATTTAAAAAATTGTTTTGCCATGTCCGATCTACGGAAATATCGACATTCATTACAACTCTCCCACCTTTTATAAACTAAAGTAATTATTTTTTAATGTATGATGATTTGCCTTAAAAGAAGGCATAATTATCGTTATTAAAGGCTATATGATAGACAATAATAAAGTATTAAATCTCAAAAGCTGTATTTATTGTGTTTTAACATAAAAAATTCTAAATTATTTTTTATGCTAGAATATTGATGAAATATAGCGAATGATGTTAGGATAATGGTGTGAAATGTGTGGAATCTTTCGTATTTTATCCAAGAAAGTGATTTTTTATTTACGCTTTCATAAAAAAATATAATGAGATTCCGTATATCCTATCTTTTCAGAATGAAAATGTTTAGAAAAGGGAAGCAACTTTTATTGATTTGTCAAAGCATAAGGGGGAGAGAGCATGATTACATTACAACGTACACCGTTATTTGATGTATACGCGAAGTATGGTGGAAAAACAATCGACTTCGGTGGTTGGGAATTACCAGTTCAATTTTCAAGCATTAAAGAAGAACACGAAGCTGTACGTACAGCTGCAGGTTTGTTCGATGTATCTCATATGGGAGAAGTTGAAGTAAAAGGTGTAGATAGTTTAGCATTTTTACAACGTGTTGTTACAAATGACGTATCTACCTTAAAGGTAGGGGGCGCACAATATACAGCTATGTGCTACGAAAATGGTGGTACAGTAGATGATTTATTAATCTACAAACGTGGTGAAGAAGACTATTTATTAGTAATCAATGCATCAAATATCGAGAAAGATTACGAATGGCTAGCAAGTCATGTAATTGGCGATGCGACAGTAGTCAATGTTTCTAGTGAAGTTGCACAGCTTGCAATTCAAGGACCAAAAGCAGAAGGCATTTTACAAAAAGTTGTGTCAGAAGATTTGAAAGAAATTAAGTTCTTTAAATTTAAAAACGATATTCTTGTAGATGGAATTCCAGCACTTGTATCTCGTACAGGTTACACAGGTGAAGATGGATTCGAAATTTACTGTAAGAGTGAAGATGCTGCAAAACTTTGGGAGAAACTTCTTGAAGTTGGAGCAGAAGAGGGCTTAAAAGCATGTGGTTTAGGTGCTCGTGATACACTTCGATTCGAAGTAACATTACCACTTTATGGACAAGAATTATCAAAAGATATTACACCGATTGAGGCTGGAATTGGCTTTGCGGTAAAAACAAATAAAGAAGCAGACTTCTTTGGAAAAGCAACGTTAAAAGAGCAAAAAGAAAACGGTGCGCCTCGTAAATTAGTCGGCATCGAAGTAATCGAACGTGGAATTCCTCGTACGCATTACCCTGTATTTATTGGTGAAGAAAAAATTGGGGAAGTAACGAGTGGTACACAATCTCCAACGTTAAAGAAAAGCATTGGTTTAGCACTAATTGATGTAAAATACGCAGCAGTTGATACAGAAGTAGAAATTGAAATTCGTAATAAACGCGTCAAAGCAGTAGTTGTTCCAACACCATTTTACAAACGTTCAAAGTAACGGGGAGAGGGGTAGATTTCATGTTGCATCGTTATCTTCCAATGACAGAAGAAGACAAAAAAGAAATGTTACAAACGATCGATGAATTATTCTCTGATATTCCAGAGAGTGTTCGTTTTAAAGGGGATTTAAAAATTAAAGAAGCAAAATCAGAGCCAGAGCTTTTAAAAGAGCTATCTCAAATGGCTAGTAAAAATGCTAACTTAAAAGAATACGCTTCTTTCTTAGGAGCAGGCGTATACGATCATTATGCTCCAGTAATTGTAGATCATGTTATTTCTCGCTCAGAATTTTATACAGCTTACACACCATACCAACCGGAAATTTCACAAGGGGAATTACAAGCAATCTTTGAATTCCAAACAATGATTTGTGAATTAACAGGAATGGATGTAGCAAACTCTTCTATGTATGACGGGGGGACAGCTTTAGCTGAAGCGGCAATGTTAGCAGCTGGCCATACTCGCAAAAAGAAAATTCTTGTATCTAGCGCGGTTCATCCAGAATCAAGAGCAGTGCTTGAAACGTATGCAAAAGGTCAAAATCTTGAAGTTGTTGAAATTAATCATAAAGATGGTGTAACAGATTTAGACGTATTACAAAGTGAAGTAGATGATACAGTTGCTTGTGTAATCGTTCAATATCCAAACTTCTTCGGACAAGTTGAAAAATTAGCTGATATTGAAAAAATCGTTCATCAACAAAAATCATTATTTATCGTTTCTTCAAATCCATTATCATTAGGCGCATTAACACCACCAGGGAAATTTGGTGCTGATATTGTAATCGGTGATGCACAACCATTCGGTATTCCAACGCAGTTTGGTGGACCGCACTGTGGTTACTTTGCAACAACGAAAGCATTTATGCGTAAAATTCCAGGACGTCTTGTTGGACAAACTGTAGATTCAGATGGTAAACGTGGATTTGTATTAACGTTACAAGCACGTGAACAGCATATTCGTCGTGATAAAGCGACATCTAACATTTGTTCAAACCAAGCGTTAAATGCATTAGCAGCTTCTGTTGCAATGACGGCACTTGGCAAACAAGGTGTGAAAGAAATGGCACGTCAAAACATTTCTAAAGCACAATATGCAAAACGTCAATTTGAAGCGAAAGGCTTCACAGTAACATTTGCTGGACCATTCTTCAATGAGTTTGTTGTAGATTGCAAACGTCCAGTGAAAGAAGTAAACGATGCATTATTACAAAAGAATATTATCGGCGGTTACGATCTAGGCCGTGATTATAAAGAGCATGAAAACCATATGCTTGTAGCAGTAACTGAGCTTCGTACAAAAGAGGAAATTGACACACTTGTAAACGAAATGGGGGCTATCCAATGAAGAACCAAGACCAAGCACTTATCTTTGAAGTGAGTAAAGAAGGACGCATAGGATATAGCTTACCCAAATTAGATGTAGAAGAAGTGAAACTAGAAGATGTGTTTGAGAGCGATTATATTCGAGTAGAAGATGCAGAGCTACCAGAAGTATCTGAACTTGATATTATGCGCCACTATACAGCACTTTCAAACCGTAACCACGGTGTGGATTCTGGATTCTATCCACTTGGATCTTGTACGATGAAATATAATCCGAAAATTAATGAGAGTGTAGCTCGTTTCGCAGGATTTGCAAATATTCATCCGTTGCAAGATGAAAAGACAGTACAAGGTGCAATGGAATTAATGTACGACTTACAAGAGCATTTAATTGAAATTACAGGTATGGATACTGTTACTTTACAACCAGCAGCTGGTGCACACGGAGAATGGACAGGTTTAATGTTAATTCGTGCATACCATGAAGCGAATGGTGACTTTAACCGTACGAAAGTAATTGTGCCTGACTCTGCTCACGGAACGAACCCAGCATCTGCAACTGTAGCTGGTTTTGAAACAATTACAGTAAAATCAAATGAAAATGGCCTTGTTGACTTAGAAGACTTAAAACGTGTTGTAAACGAAGAAACAGCAGCACTTATGTTAACAAATCCTAATACATTAGGTCTATTCGAAGAAAATATTTTAGAAATGGCAGAAATCGTCCATAATGCAGGCGGTAAATTATACTATGATGGTGCAAACTTAAATGCGGTATTAAGCCAAGCACGCCCAGGAGATATGGGATTTGACGTTGTGCATTTAAACCTTCATAAAACATTTACAGGTCCTCACGGCGGTGGTGGCCCAGGTTCTGGTCCAGTAGGTGTGAAAGCTGATTTAATTCCGTACTTACCAAAACCGATTTTAGAGAAAACCGAAAATGGTTATCACTTCAACTACGACCGTCCAGAAGCAATTGGTCGTGTGAAACCATTCTATGGTAACTTCGGAATTAACGTTCGTGCATACACGTATATTCGCTCTATGGGGCCAGATGGATTGCGTGCAGTAACTGAGTATGCGGTATTAAATGCGAACTATATGATGAGAAGATTAGCGCCATTCTACGATCTTCCATTCGATAGACATTGTAAACATGAATTTGTATTATCAGGTCGTCGTCAAAAGAAACTTGGTGTACGTACATTAGATATTGCAAAACGTCTGCTTGATTTCGGTTATCATCCACCAACAATTTACTTCCCATTAAATGTGGAAGAATGTATTATGATTGAGCCGACAGAAACAGAATCAAAAGAAACATTAGATGGTTTCATTGATAAGATGATTCAAATCGCTAAAGAAGTAGAAGAAAATCCAGAAGTTGTACAAGAAGCACCGCATACGACAGTCATTAAACGTTTAGACGAAACGATGGCTGCACGTAAACCAGTTTTACGTTATGCGAAGCCAGCTCCTGTACAAGTTTGATTAAAATAACAAAGGAAGAACTCGCTGAGGCGGGTTCTTTTTTTGTATGGATAATTTGTCCCGCATTAACGGACAGTAAACTCCCAACTCAAAACTTAGCTGGTGCAAAGAAGCCAGGTGGGAGATAAACTGTCCGTAAATGCCCGATTGGTTCAACTAATAATCAGTGGGGATGAACAAAAATCCCCACTGATTAAAGTTTCACTTTATGCAGAAATAGTGAAGAAAATGTTAAAAAAATATGTTTTTTGTTTCCTAATGGTGTAAAGGTGTAGTTTTATAGGTAGTTTTGTTGAAAAAGTCGGTTTGATAAAAGTATTTATTTTTGTTAGAATTTTATTGAAATTAAGAAGATGTGATGAGGCAAAGATTACTCATTTTTATGTATATGTGAAAAAACGAACAAGACGGGGGTGAAATTTTGGGATATCGATGTTATAGAATGGTATACCATTTAGAAAATGGAGAAACAATTAAAGATGTAAAAGAATTTTGCTATCGAGACCAAGGAAAAGTGTTAGAAAGAGTAGCAAATCGTGTAATGGATAATAGAGAAGTGACGGCGATTGATAAACAAGGAACAATCATTTCAATAGCATGTGAGGACATTGTAAAGGTGGAACTGGATTACATAACAGAAAGTTAACCTTGAGTCATATCGAATTATTCGATAAAATAAACTGTTGAATGGTGAAGTGAGAAGAGAGGAGTTTATCATGGGTAGTACAAGACACTTTTATATGTTTATCTTAGCGTTTGTTCTTGTTGTGGCATTAACGATTTACTTAATCGTTGACAGCAGCTGGTACAACACAGTTCATCCGGCATTCCTTCTGTTTATGTATATAGGAATTGCAGTAGTAAGTTTCGGAATGAGAGACGAGATGTTAGATCGCTTTGAAAAGTGATACATATACGAAAGACCAACAGGAAATGAAGTGCACCCCAATTGTTAGACACATAACTAACAATTGGAGGTGCATTTTTTATGGCTAAATTTTCTTCAAAAGATAAAATAAAAGCAGTAAAACGATATCTAGAAGGTACG